>CAYJQS010000093.1:0-1506 GCA_964372515.1 uncultured Candidatus Saccharibacteria bacterium | reverse complement strand
TTTCCTGCTAAGACCATTTCTTTAGCCCATTTTTTACTAAAATCATCATCAGACAATTCTATTAATTTTCGATATATATCTCCTGTACCCACATAAACCTGTTGTTTTTTATCTTTGTTTTTTAGAAATTGCTGCAAAAGTTTAACCTGGGTGCCCTTGCCAGAGCCCACTATCCCGAAAAATACAAAAGTATAACCTTGCATGGCTTAAGAATAGCGAATTTGTGATATAAAATCAAATATGTTTTAATTAGCTCTAGTATGGTTAAAAAAGAGATCATCGCTATTACTGGAACCTTAGGCAGCGGCAAATCAAGCACCGCTGATTTGGTTGCTGAAAAATTAGGCTTTAAGCGTTTTTCTTCTGGAGATTTTATGCGTAAACTTACTCTAGAGACGGGAATTTCTTTGAGTGAACTTCAGAAAATTGCGGAAAAAGATGAATCGATAGACAAAAAAATAGATGCGGAAGTCAGAAAAGCCGGAGAAATGGATAAAATTGTGATTGATTCTCGTTTGGCATTCCACTGGATACCCAATTCTTTTAAAGTTTATCTTGATTTGCCGCCGGAAATGGCTAAGCAAAGAATTTTAAATAATATAAAAGAAAATACTTTACGCCGAGAAAGTGAAAGCTCCGAAACACCCGAAGAAGTTTATGAAAAAATAATTGTGCGACTAGAGAGTGAAAAAAAGAGATACAAAGAGCTCTATGGATTAGTGCATACTGACAAAAGCAATTACGATTTAGTAATTGACACAAACAAAAATAACCTCGCGCAAGTAGTAGAACTTGTAATTTCTGAATACCAAAAGTGGATAAATAAGTAAGTTTTAAAAATCTAAGTTGTGAATTTGTGCATATGCACAAATTCACAACACGATACGATCATAATTCATATCTTAAAATCCAAAATGGGCTTTTAATTTTTTGTCATTTGAAATTTTGTTGACTTCCAGAATTTCTATGTATTTTTGAACTCCGAAAAAATCTGCCACAAACGTCACTTCCCTCTCGCAAGGGAAAGGATAGACCCAAGTACTTTTCTGAAGCTGGAAAAACCCTAATTCTTTTAACTTCCATCTAAAAGCATTCCGAGTGACTTTGAATCTAATAGGAAGATCGTAAATAACTATGCGCCACTTGCTATCCCATTTTTTAGGACGATTTATTTCGATCTCATCAATAATTATTGTTTGTAGTCTCTTCTCTCCTTTTGGAGTTAGAATATAATCACTAGATGAAGAATTTTTTACACGTCTTATAAATCTATATCTTCTAAGGCCACTAAAGGTTTGAGAAACTTTTCGACTGTTATAAAAGTCCGGTGAAAGTTTTTCCCCCAAGGCAATAGAACACAATAGAGCTTGGGTAAAATTTATACCTTCCCCAGCTAATCTGGAAATTCTTTTAACTTTCTCTAAATGCTCTGCTTTCAGCATATGTTGTTAATTTTAGCATATGCATAATTTAACAACAAACAGTTTGAGGGTAATTTCTATTTTA
>CAYJQS010000092.1:0-1513 GCA_964372515.1 uncultured Candidatus Saccharibacteria bacterium | reverse complement strand
CCACTGCGCTTGTGGCTCATGATTTTACCACTAGGATTTAGAAATTTCTTTAAAATTTCAACATCCTTATAGTCTACATATTTTATATTGTTTACAGAAAAATAATCTTGCTTCATTTTTTTCTTTATAACTTTATGAACTTTATAAACTTTCAACTAGAACGGTATGTCTTCGGGGTTAATGTCTTCTTCCGGATATTCTATAGTATCAACCTCTTCCGGGGTTGAAGCTTTGGCGGATGGAGCGCTTCCGCCGCCCGTAGCGGTTCCGCTTCCGCCTTTGGGCCCAAATTGGGTGCGGTCAGCCACTATTTCGGTGCGATATTTTTTCTCCCCGCTAGTTTTATCCTCCCAACTTCTAGTTTGGATTCTACCTTCAACAAGTATTGAACTGCCCTTTTTCATGTACTGCGCAACGGTTTCCGCTTGGCGGCCGAAAGCCACAACATTGTGATAGTCCGCAGATTCTTGGCGCACGCCGTTTTTGTCTTTCCAGACACGATTGGTGGCTAGCGAGAAAGAGCAAACTTTTACCCCTGAAGGCAGAGAGCGCAGTTCCGGGTCGCGAGTAAGATTGCCTATGATAATTGCTTTATTTAAATACATATTTTTTCTTTATAACTTTATAAACTTTCGACTTTATAACTAAATTGCCACCATTGCATCTATTTCTTTATCAATTTCTTCTTTGTTTATTTCTATCGCTACGCCTTCTTCTTTTTCTCTCTTAGGATAGAAAGGCTTTCGGTGAACCATATCGCTACGAATAAACCTCTTGGCGGCAATGGTATTTTCTTTGACTGTTTTCGTAATTAAAAATCTTACAAAGTCTGGGTTCAAGTCTAATTTACTTTTTAATTCTAAAATCTTGGGTGCTTTCATGTAAAATTTCACCCAGCCAAAATATGCAGTATTAAATTTATGACGCACATTAGTCACCACTTTTTCCATAGTGTAAGATAGTGGAATCATCTTGGGCATTTCGTCCGCTATCACCTCACCGCCCAAACTTGTTAAAAGTTCTTTTAAATTTCCATATGCAGCCGGCACATCTTCTTCTTTTATTGCAGGCGTCAAAAGATATCCAAGTTCATAAACCCGAGAATCGGTACTTTGTACGTCTTTTTCGACTTCTAGCATGAATTTTATACTATCAAAAAGAATTTAGAAAGTAAAGGATACAACCCCCTAAAGTCCCCCTTATCAAGGGGACAGGATTCCTCCTCCCCTGACAAGGGGAGGCCAGGAGGGGTTTAAATTTTAAAAACACGCTTAGCATTTGAAACTACGGCATCAGTCACTTCGGTCTCTGGCAGGTTTTTGATTTCGGCAATTCTTTTTACAACTTCTCTTACGTAGGACGGTTCATTGCGGCGGCCGCGGTAGGGCGCGGGAGATACGTATGGGGCATCAGTCTCGGAGAGGATCATATTAAGCGGAGTATTTTTAATCACTTCGTCATAATCATGAGTGAAAGTTATCACTCCGGTAAAAGAAAGTGTAAAACCAAAATC
>CAYJQS010000091.1:0-1566 GCA_964372515.1 uncultured Candidatus Saccharibacteria bacterium | reverse complement strand
GCGCGCATGTGTGTAATTGAAGCGGGTAAAGCATCCACTTCCTATCTACAAAGAAAATTAAAATTGGGCTACGCCCGCGCGGCCCGGCTCATGGATATGCTGGAGGAACGCGGAGTGATTGGCCCGGGCGATGGCGCCAAGCCAAGAGAAGTGCTGGAGAAAATAAATCGTGATGAGAACGGCGCTAATATAATCTAATAAACTCAAAGGATGAACTATGATGCCAAGAAAATATTAAAAATAGTTGGACTTTCTGTTTTTTTTATTTTTATTATTGTCTACGCTTTTTTCCGTTCTGCTGACTTACTCTTCGGGGTAAAAATTAAAAATGTGAATATTGTGGACGGCGCAAAATTGAGCGAAAGCGCGCTAAAAATAACCGGAACAGCCAAGGGGGCAATAAATTTGACCCTAAACGGCAGAGAAATTTCAATAGATCAGGAAGGAAATTTTAATGATACCATTGCCTTGCTTTCTGGCTATAATGTGATTAATATAAAGGCCATAGATAAGTTTGGCTATATCGATGAGAAAAATTATAAATTAATTAGAGAATAATATGTTAAAGAAGAAAAAGGAAGAAAAAGAAGACAAAACTGTGGGCATGGCCGTGCTGGAAGACACTTTGAAATCCATCCAGACAAAATTCGGCGAAGGGGCGATAATGAAATTCGGCGACTCGCCAAAAGTGGACATCAATGTAATTCCTACGGGCTCCATCGGCCTGGATATGGCGCTGGGGGTTGGCGGCATACCGCGCGGCAGAATTATTGAAATCTTCGGGCCGGAATCTTCCGGTAAAACTACCCTCTCTCTCCATATTGTGGCTGAAGCGCAGAAAAAAGGCGGGATCTGCGCCTACATCGATGCGGAGCACGCCATGGATCCGGAATATACCAGAAAACTTGGCGTAAATATTAATGATTTGTTAATTTCCCAGCCGGACAACGGTGAGCAAGCGCTGGAAATAGTAGAAAGTCTAGTGCGCACTGGTAAGGTTGATGTAATTGTTATTGACTCGGTAGCGGCGCTCACACCCAAAGATGAAATCGAAGGCGACATGGGCGCTTATCATGTGGGCAAGCAAGCTCGGCTAATGTCCCAAGCGCTCCGTAAGCTCACCGCTATTGTAGCTCGATCTAAAACTGTAGTTATTTTTATAAATCAAATCCGCATGCAGATTGGAGTAATGTTCGGCAATCCGGAAACTACCCCGGGAGGCAAGGCGCTGAAATTTTATACTTCGGTTCGGCTCGACATTAGAAAAATTGCGCAGATAAAAAAGGGGGAAGAGGTAGTGGGTTCTCGCACGCGAGTCAAAGTGGTAAAAAATAAAGTTTCAGCGCCGTTTAAACAGACGGAATTTGATATTATTTATAATGAAGGAATTTCTAAAGAAGGTGAAATTATGGCCTTAGGGGAGAAATTTAAGATTATAGAAAAAAGCGGAAATTCGTATTTCTATACACCAAGTGGTGAAAAATCTGAAAAAGAAAAGTTGGGCGTGGGCTATGACGCTACCAGAACCTTCCTGAAAGAGAACAAGAAAATTGCGGATCAGGCTCT
>CAYJQS010000090.1:0-1674 GCA_964372515.1 uncultured Candidatus Saccharibacteria bacterium | reverse complement strand
CTTCGCGCGTCCCACCTTCTGGCTTTGAAAAAGCCGTTGAGTTCTGTATTGGTGTATTTATTGTACCAAGCTCGAACCTATTTCCAAAACAAATGATGTCGCACGCGCGGAGCGCGTGGTGGCTTGAAACTAAATCGTACGCTCGGATTGTGTGGTAATGCGAACCCTGCGCGCCTCGTCCGCTCCCTTCGGTCGCGGGAGCAAAACCCAAAAATTTTCCTTACCTTTCTTATTTTCCTCGGCGGGGGGTGTGGGGGGAGCCGACAAAAAATGGAAAGGAAATTTTTGGTTTTGCTTCGCCGTTTCAGAATTATATGTCACTTATAGTCTGTGGTGTTATTTTACACGAGAAGCTACTATGTAGTCAATAAGTGGCATTTATGGCAGAAGATATTAAATTAAAATTAGGTAGGAAGATCCGAGAAACGAGGGTCAAAGAGGGCTACTCGCAAGAGGAGCTTGCTTCGCGTTGTGGTCTGCACCGAACATACATAAGCGATATAGAAAGAGGCGAAAGGAATGTGTCTGTTGAGAATATTGAGAAAATTGCAAAAGCATTAAAAACCGAACCAGACGAATTACTTCGATTTTAATAATTATGAAATTCTTAGAAAACAAACTACAAAAAGTTATTGCGAACAGCAAACAAAAATCCTTACTTGAGGAAAAACTTTCTGTTGGCGATTTTGAATTTGTCTTTGTTACTCTACTTGATGAAAAACTAATAACCTACGCTGATTATCTTAATTTTAGGTCAGAACATGCGAAAAGAAATCAGAATCTAGCAGTGATTAAAATTACAGCACCAAGAACTTTTGGAAAGTGGGGCGAGGATCATATAGCAAGTTTAATCCCAGAACTTAAACCGGCTTCGGGAATGAAATCAAATGGTGAATTTGACCTTTTCTACCCGAAAACAAAAAAGATAGTAAAGATTGAGGTAAAGGCGGGTCGAGCAATAGATCGTACTAACGATAAAGCTCCCTATCACGAAAGAGCTTTGATTAGCACCGACACTTCTGGTTTATTTGATATGAATTTTCAGCAAATGAAGCCAACTTGTTTTGATGCGGTAATAATGATTGGTGTTTGGGCTGATAAATTTAGATACTGGCTTATGACATCAGCCCAAATGAAAGCGAATAAATATTTTTCAACAGGGCAACATCGGGGAAATAAAGGATATGAGGGTCAGATACATATTAAAACTGAGAATATTTCTGATTTTGTAAAATTTGAAGTTAGCTTAGAGCAAATACTAGAAAAAGTTAAAGGTTTATAATTTTTGTAGCTCCTCTCTGATATAGTTTTTTTGTTTATCGTCAATTTGATATAGGTTAAAAATATAATCGTTCAATTCTTTTAATAATTGCTTGTGCTTCTCATTCTTTGCTCTCTCTAGCTTCTCGACTAAGGAAATCACTTTATCTTGCTGTGCTTTCGTAGCGTTAAAAATAGGCAGTCTCTCTAAATTACTTCTTAAAACCCGAATAGTAAAAAATAATTTTGCGTAGTAAAACTGAATGAGGTCGGAATTAAGCACGCCTAAAATATACTTCATTTTCAGATTGGGGACATTGGGCACAATGGCGTTTGCATTATTTAGACTGAACCTTTTTTCATTGTCATATACAAATACAAGATTTTTTCCTATAAATTTATATATAAGCTTTT
>CAYJQS010000089.1:0-1699 GCA_964372515.1 uncultured Candidatus Saccharibacteria bacterium | reverse complement strand
ATTCACGCTTTTTCAATATATACTAATTTTGTGCCAAAATCAATCAAAAATATAAGGAAAATTTACCCCCACACCTTTCTAAAAAAGAAAGGTGTGGGGGTGTACCTCGATTACGCGGCTTCGATAGAACCGAATGCGAGCTCCATACATGCTTTGGGCGTAGAAGCGAAGAAAAAACTCGAGAATTCGCGCAAAAATGTGGCGGCAATTTTGAGTTCTCGCCCTGAAGAAATTATTTTTACTAGTGGCGGAACAGAAAGTAATAATCTTGCAATTCAGGGTGTAGTTTTTGCCGCTAAAAATCCGCATGTCATAATTACCAACATAGAACACCCTTCAGTGCTAGATACCTGCCTCATGTTAGCGAAGCGAAAGCTTGTAGAAATTTCTATAGTGCCAGTGGAGGCAAATGGAATAGTTGACCCAAAGAAAATAAAAAAAGCAATTAAAAATAATACCGTGCTGGTTTCAGTAATGTATGCCAACAATGAAATAGGCACAGTTCAACCCGTGCGAGAAATTGCAAAAATGATAAGACATTACAAAAAGACTATAACCTATAACCTAGAACCTAGAACCTATCCTATATTTCACAGCGATGCAGTCCAGGCGGCGAATTATTTGGATTTAAATGTGGAGAAGTTGGGAGTGGACTTACTTTCTTTAAGCGGATCAAAGATTGAGGGAGCCGGGCGAGTCGGGATACTTTTTAAAAAGAAGAATGTTAATTTGGCTAAAGTCTTCGGTGGCGGGGATCAAGAGTGGGGACTGCGGCCGGGGACGGAGAATTTGGAAGCGGTTGTGCAATTTTCTCTTGCCTTAGAGAGAGTGCAAAAAATTAAAGAAAAAGAAATAAAAAGATTAACAGCCTTGCGTGATTATTTTTTCAAAACACTGTCAAGGTTCGACCTTGACAGTGAAATAATAGTAAATGGTGATGAAAAAAGTTTGCCGAATATAATAAATATTACTTTTCCCAAAATCCCAAGCGACTTGTTAGTAATAGAATTGTCCGCCAGGGGAATCATGGCCTCAAGTAAAAGCGCTTGCAAAAGTTCTCGCCCTGAAGGCTCTTATGTCATCCAAGCAATTAACCCCTCTCTTGATCCAGAAATCGGCGGGGTGCGATTTTCTTTTGGCCGAGCTACAATAAAAAAAGAAATTGATTACACAATAAAAGCCCTCTCCGAAATTTTGACGAAACTAAAAAGGTGGTATAATGAAAAGTAAGCTTTTATTAGTTAACTTATAAATTTATATGAAAAGTGTAAGTCAATTGGAAACTGACGTTAAATGGTGGGAAGATGAGATTCGAGCAAGAGAAAGAAAAGTAGAAGAAGCTAAGCAGACGTTAAAAGATCGCCAACGTGAACTTGAAGATGCGAAACGTGGGGAACAGCGTGAAGAAGAAAAAAAGAAATCTTCAACTCCAAAAAAATATTAGATCTTCTCTTTTATAAAATCCACAAACAATTCCAATTCCTTAATCATTTCTTTTAGCATTATTTTTTTACTAGGTGGAACAAAAACAGTTTTCTCAATAACCCCGCTTGAAAAAGAAACCCTCAATCCTACCTTCTTAAATCTACTTGTATTCATAGTTTCATTATACTATAATTTAGCCTCAGATTTTGATGCTAGTTTTATTAGAGTCAGAGGGTCATTTGATTTTTTTATTTAAAATTGATAATGTTTATAT
>CAYJQS010000088.1:0-1773 GCA_964372515.1 uncultured Candidatus Saccharibacteria bacterium | reverse complement strand
TGCGCTCCCTGATGAATTTAAGAACCTGCCCAATCGGCAAAGACAAATAAAATGTGAGGTCGGGCGCCGGAACTTTGAAAACTCTGTATTCCATCTCCGCGAGCCACTTCATGAACGCCTCTCGTTTCCTGGGATCGGAAATTTTCCCGCCCTGGTGGATCTGGTTCGAGGAAATATAGCGGTCGAGCACCACGACGTATCCTTCCCGAAGCCACCTCTCTATTTTTTTCTTCGATTCCCATCTGTCCGCCGCGTAAACTACAGAGGCGATCTTGGAGTGGACATTTACCCAGTTGTAATATTGCTCGGAAAGACAGTGCGCGAGGAATTTTCCGAAAAAATTTTCCTCATACTGCGGAAAATGAAAAATTTTCGCCTTGTGCCCATCGCGGCGGAGGTGCGCGAGCAAAAGCTTCGCCTGGGTAGTCTTCCCGCTCCCATCCGTGCCATCGATAACTATGATTTTTCCTTTTTTCATAATTTTACTCCTAACACTTCTTTTAAATATCTACCAATCGGAACCAATTTTTTCATTTCTTCAATCGTAAGCCACTTAAAATCCTTGTGCTCATCACTCAATTTTACTTCGCCATCTGCTTCGCCCAGATAAGTTAATCGAACAGTATGTTTTTGTTTCTCCGGTTTTATAATGTCTTGCGCGGCAAGCAGTTGCGAAATTTTAGTGATCTCCAAACCGGTTTCCTCTCTCACTTCTCTTTTTAAATTCTCCTCCAGCGTTGATCCGGCATCGATTCTACCTCCGGGGATATCCCACTTGGATCCTATTTCTGGATATTTAGCAGAATTTTTCCGAAGTGTCAAAAACTCTCCCCTGCCGTTTTTCAACAATATTTTTACCCCGACTCTTAATTCCATATTATTACTTTTTAGATTTGGGGTTATATTCAACGTACTTAATAGACTGAACTTCTAGGTCATTGATTACTAATTCCGGATCAACTTCTATCATAGAAACTAAAACTTTCGCGCATTTTGTTACTGGCATAGCATCGCTAAAATTTGGTTTTTGGTATCCAGCATGTTGTGCTATATCGGTATGAATAAAACCAGGATAAAACCCCATAACCCCTATATTAAAGCGGGCTAATTCCAACCTAATAGATTTTGTAAAGCCAGTTAGTCCCCATTTTGATGCATGATAAACAGATCGATCAGGTTTTGGTATTTTGCCGGCTGTAGATATGACATTTACAATGCGGCCATATTTTTGTTTTTTCATCCTAGGAACTACGGCATTAACCATAAGTGTGGGCCCAAGAGTGTTCACTAATATATTCTCTTTTATCTTTGCAGGATCATTTTCTTCAATTGGCCCACGAATGTATACACCTGCGCAATTTACTAAACAATCAATTTTTTTGAATTTTTTTAGTATTTTTGAAACTGCGTTCCGGATGCTAGTTGCATCAGTAACATCACATATTACTCCATACCCATTAAATTTCTTTGCAGCGGCATTCACCGTACTCTCATTCTTTCCCAAAATAACAACAGTATTTTTCTTTGAGAGAAGCCTTGCTGTCTCTTTTCCTAATCCGCTATTACCGCCAGTAATAACAATAACTTTTTTCATTTTTTATACAAAATGCTTCGGAATCGGAAACTTTTTCGCCAGCGCTTTTATTTTTTTGCGGATTTCGGTTTTCTTTTTGCTATCGTCTTTATTCTTGAGCGTTTCGATCATAAGCTCGGCAACCAGCGCACAGTCCTTTTCTTTAAATCCGCGGGTGGTGATAGCCGGTGTGCCAAATC
>CAYJQS010000087.1:0-1807 GCA_964372515.1 uncultured Candidatus Saccharibacteria bacterium | reverse complement strand
TGAAAAAGGTTAAAAAGTTTATTTTACTTAATCCGCTGGCATATGCCAGTATTTCTGGCATAACCATCAGCGCTATCCTAGCCTTCAACATTGACTTGCTGTCTTTTAATACTGTCACCGTATGTATCACTTTTTTAAAAAATTTATCTCCAGTAAAAAATTTTACTATTTTATAGCCATAAAATCTACTCAAAAGAAAACATATTGTTAAACCCAAGGCATCGCCCAAAAGTGACAGGACTAAGCCATAAAAATTCCCGAACAGACCACCGGCAACAAAATACAGAGGAGTGCCGCCCAAAGGTGCTATAACTAAAGTAGATATTTTTAGCAGAACAAAAATGATAGGCGCTAAAATACCAAAAGAGTCAATTCGGTTTGCCAGAGAACCACTTTTTATCATCTGTATCGAAATGATGAAAAGTAAAACTACTATGACAAACCAAACATATTCAACAATTTTTTGACGCTCAGGCATTTACTTTAAATTTTATAAACATAATCCTCATTCTATAAGATAACCACAATGATCAACGCGCCAATTATTTAAGTGCTCATTTATATGTTCAGTATAATTATCCGTATGATAAAAGGGAATGTTAACTCCCCGCTCCAATAAATCGCAAGAAAGCTTAGTGCTACGGTCAATCGCTTCAGGCAAATAGAGGGCAAGTATTACACTAGCAACAATAGCGCTAATCACCAAAATTCCACCAAGTGCGCTTATTCCTAAGGCAGAAAAAAGATTTCTATTTTTTATTAAACTTGCCCCCGCTATTATGCTTGCGCCTGAGAGTGATAACATTACCGCCACAAAAGAAATTAAAAACAACAATCCCAAGAACCCAAAAGAGAAGATAAGTGTATATATTGCCTTTAATATTTCACCCAATTCACTTGATGGCAGATTGCCAAACAAAAACATTATCAAAAAAACGGCCACTGTTAAAATCGCAATACCTGCGAGTATGACAGCAATGCCAATCAACTTAAGAAGAATGGAGATAAAGTACCCTGCATTCTTCCCGATACTAGTACTAATTTTAGGAAATTTTTCTTCAAACTTAATTAACAACTCATTGAAAAACTTTTTTATGGGATACCAAAATTTTTCTAAAAAGCTGTCGGCTTGAGGTATTGTTTTTAAATCCCCCGGAACAATATCAAGGGGATTTCCTATCTCACTTTGTACTATGGCAACCATATCAATAGTTATGGCGCGGTTGCCATTATTAGTTGCAGTATATAATTTCTCAGCAATACGAAACTCTAAATCAGAAATAATTTCTTTTGAGTCCTCGCTTGATGTAAAGACTTCTTTTATTTTTTGAATAAAAGAATCCAATGTTTTAAGAGCATCTTCTTCAATTAAAAATACAGTTTTGCCAATTGTGACTTTATGAACTTTTTTCATGTTTTTTTATTATGGAAACAAGTTGTTTGTTAAACTTTTTCCATGAATCAATTAATTCTTCTAAAATTCCCCGACCTGTTTTAGTAAGCACATAATACTTGCGAGGTGGTCCTGCTACACCCTCCTTCCAACTATATGACAGAACTCCTGTTTTCTCCAATCGATTTAGTAAGGGGTATAGGGTTCCCTCAACGGTTATTATTTTGTTTTCCTTTAAACTCTCGAGTATATCGGTGGCGTATACTGCTTTTTTTGATATGAGTAAGAGAACCGCAAGCTCAAGAGCTCCTTTGCGCATCTGGGCCTCACTATTTTCAAGGTTGTATTCTCTTGCAGTACTCACGATTACATACTAGCACAAGCTAGTATGTAATGCAAGGTACTTGATTCAGA
>CAYJQS010000086.1:0-1950 GCA_964372515.1 uncultured Candidatus Saccharibacteria bacterium | reverse complement strand
ACGATATTTTTTATTTTTATCCTCGGGTGAATGAGTCGGCGTCCAGAAACACGTCACCGCCGCCGCGGTAATAGTAATACCTCGCTCGCGCTCTTGTTCCATCCAGTCCGTGGTAGTATCGCCGTCATGTACTTCCCCAATTTTATGTGAAACGCCAGTATAGTAAAGCACGCGTTCAGTCGTGGTCGTCTTGCCCGCATCAATGTGGGCAATAATTCCAAAATTTCTAACTTTTTCTAGAGGGTAGTCTCTTTCCATAAAAAAAGCGCTTCAAGCGCTTTTTTTACTATATATTATAAAAGATTTTTTTGCAAACCAATTACTTACTTGTTTTTTATTACAGGCCTATCTTACTTAAAAGCTCGTTGCTCTTTTGTCCTTTTAGTTCTTCTGCGTGTCTTCTTGCTTCTTCAGTTTTTTCTCTTATTGCCTCTGTTATTCCTTGATTTTCAGCTTTAACTGCAGATGAATCCATTGCAAAACCACCACGAACATATTTATCCCAAGCTTTCTGTGCATCAGCAGCTAATACTGCTTGTCCATTGACCGTGCCTTCATAAACAACAGAAGAAGGTTTAACGCCATCATGTATGGTTTTAACTTCTGGTCTATAGGTTTGTCTTAGAAAGACTGGATTGCCATTAATATTCCCTACAACTTCACTTATTTCCGATTTTACATTTTTGCTATCCAAGCTAGATCTACTACTCAGTTTTAAGTCGCCAGTAATCCCCGCCTCTTCAAATTTTGTAACCCTTGCTTCTCGGTCTTTTGATAGCTTGGCTTCCGCTGACCCTAGCATTTCTTCAGCTTTTTCTGTTTCTTCTCTTTCAGCTATTATTGCCTTAGCTTTTTCTTCTTCGGTGGGCACATATTTTTCTGGTGCTTCCATTCCCATATGTTTAAAAAATTATTATCTACTAATACCTATAATACCTATAAGTCTATCCCCCCCCGACAGGTAAAGTCAAGCCCTCTATCCTAGCCCAAATTTTACGAGACAAAAACAAAAAATCCCTTTTGAGAATTTTTTATACACCCTTCGACTACGCTCAGGGTAATTTTGATAAAGCAAAATTACCACGCAAAGTGCGCAAAGGCTTTGTTGGCTTCGGCCATATGGTTACAAAGTCCCTTTCAAAACAGCTTTTAAAATAGTTTCTAAAAGAGGAATATAATCTTTGAGAATTTTTTTATATAATTCATCCGCCCAAGCTTGATTGTAGTCGTGAACCATGCGATTGCGGTCGTTAACCATTGTTAAAGCGCATTCGGTATCAGTGGCAGTCAGGATTTGAGCCTTGAGGGCTTCCCTATAAACCTGAACCGGATAAGAACATTGTATCCGAAATTGATTTTCCAAAGATATCTTTAAAACTTTCCATGCAATTTCTGATGTAAGCTCAAAGCGAAGCAAAGTAGAATCTCGACTGATATCAGAATATTCCATTTGCGAAGATATTTTTAGATTATCTAAAGCCTGCTTAAAATCTTTATTTTTTAATTCTATTAATTTATCCATACAATTGGGCTATTATTCAATACATAATCACTAAATGATTTTTGGACAGAATCAAAATCAACCACATCAATAAAATATGGTATAGTAGTGTCTTCAATTTTTTCTTTTAAATCAGAAACTCTGATACCGGAATCTTTAGCGCCAATTACTCCGATATCTATGTCATTAAATCTTTCTTTACGAAGAGATGAACCAAATATAAAATAACGATTTCGAAGAGATGGGTCGAGACTTTTTATCACTTCTTTAATTCTAGGAAGATACTTGTCTAACATGTGAGACAGTATAGCATTTTAGTTAAGGAAATCCAAGTTTTAGAGACGTCGGACGTCTACACACGTCTACACATCTACAAGCAGTATAATAAAGCACTCGCTCGGTCGTGGTTGTTTTACCCGCATCAATGTGGGCAATAATTCCAAAATTTC
>CAYJQS010000085.1:0-1964 GCA_964372515.1 uncultured Candidatus Saccharibacteria bacterium | reverse complement strand
TCATCTTTATACGCATCAGTTAAATACTTAACTACTTTTTTCACTTCTGATTCTGATATAAAAGCAGACTGCAGGCGCTCTGGCTGAGCTTCACCGGAAGAATAAAGCATATCTCCTGCGCCCAATAATTTTTCCGCGCCGCCGGTGTCCAGAATTGTGCGCGAGTCTACTTGCGAAGAAACTTTCATAGCCACCCGAGCTGGGATATTGGCTTTAATCAAGCCAGTAATAATATTCACTTCCGGTCTTTGAGTGGAAAGTAATAAATGTATACCCACTGCCCTAGACATTTGCGCCAGTCGCACAATAGCAGACTCAAGCTCTCTTGGGTAAGAACTCATAATGTCCGCTAATTCGTCAATGATGATAATAATGTAGGGCAAACGATCACCACCCCCAACTCCCTCCTTATCAAGGAGGGGAGCTTCTCCTCCTTGTTGAGGAGGAGTGCCTGAAGGGCGAGGTGGTCTTTTAGCCCATACATTATTATGGTAAGACTCTATGTCTCGCACCGATTCTGCTTCTAAGATGTCATACCGACGATCCATTTCTTTGGCGGCCCATTTGAGCGCCAGGATTGTCTTCTTGGCCTCGGTTATGACTGGAGTGAGCAAGTGAGGGATATTGTTGTAGAGTGTCAGTTCTACCCGCTTCGGGTCGATCATAATGAATCTCAAGTCATCCGGACCGTTCTTGTATAATAGGGAAGCAATCATAGCATGAATGGCCACCGATTTACCGGAGCCGGTTGTTCCAGCCACCAGGCAATGAGGCATTTTTGCCAAATTGCCAAAAACTGCTCGGCCAGAAATTGCCCGACCGAGAGCAATAGTGAGCGGCTTGGGAGAATTTTGGAACTTCTCGTCTCCGAGTAGTGTTGCCAAGCCCACCAGCGATTTTGTTCTATTTGGAATTTCAACTCCCACCAAAGATTTTCCGGGGATCGGCGCTTCGATTCTGATCGGATGCGCGGCCAGCGCGAGCGCCAAGTCGTTTTGAAGTCCCACGATGCGGGACAATTTTATTCCTTCAGCCGGTTTAAGAGCGTAGCGGGTTACCGTCGGGCCGATAGTGATTTCATCCATCTCCACTTCGATGCCGAAGTTTGCCAGGGTGCGTTTAATTATATTTGCATTGGCTTTGATGTCGCCGGTGTTTGGTTTGCCTTTGTCCTCTTCAAGTAAGGAGAGCGGGGGAGGAACGTAATTAGTTGATAGGTTGTAGTTTTTAGTTTTTAGTTTTGGCTCAAAATTTTCTTCATTATTCTCTTCCCTTTTTTTTTCGACACCAAGTGCTTTTTTAATTTTTCCTCCAACACTTTCCTCTTCTTCAGGTTCTTCGTATTTAATTTCTTCCTCTTCCGTTTTCTCTTCTTCTACCCCCCTCTTTTTCTTACCAAAAAGATTTTTTAAAAACTGCGGCAGTCCTAATTTTGTATCAAACATTACCAGGATGGAAATTATTAAAATTGCTCCCAGAAAAACCAAGCTTGCATATGTGTCAAAAAGAAAAACAAATGGCGTAGGTAAGATTTCTCCCAATAAACCACCCGAATGTTGACCTCCCGCTATATCTATTATCCCAAGACTGGAGAGCAGGAACAGTACAGAGCTTATTGTTCGAGTAAGTCCTATATTCGGCGCCTCTGATTTTAAGAAAGAAAATCCAAGTAAAATAAAAAGAGCCGGAAGTAAAATATATCCTATACCGAGTAAGTAATGAAATTTCTCATAAAAAAATTCGCCCGCCACCCCTGCCATATTAAATGCGGACATTAAAAGAAATACCGCCAAAACAAAAAATACTACTGCTAGTATCCCGTGTTTTGTTTGGCTTTTTAATCCCGATAAATATTCTCTATCATTTCTCCTTTTATTTCTCGACATGGAGGTATTTTAACACATTTTCAGAATTAAAAATTCTCCTCTTGAGGAGTACCCGCTTCAAGCGGGGGAGGTGAACAA
>CAYJQS010000084.1:0-2025 GCA_964372515.1 uncultured Candidatus Saccharibacteria bacterium | reverse complement strand
TTTCTGCTAATATAAGGCCTATGCAAAAAATGGCAAAAACAAAAGAAAATTCTGAAACCCGCCTGAACGACTCAGTCGGGCAGGTAAGTATCGAAAAAATGTTCGAGGCGGGAGCGCACTATGGATATGGGAAGCAGAGAAGGCATCCATCTGTTTCTCCTTACATCTATGCCACTAAAAATAAGAGCGATATTATCGACCTTGAAAAAACAAGTGCCATGCTAGGAATTGCGCTAGAATTTGTAAAAGGTTTGGGCGCCCGCGGGAAAACAGTTCTCTTTGTTGGCACCAAGCCGGAGGCAAAAGTTGCAACGGAAAATGCAGCGGCTACGCTTGGCATGCCTTACGTTTCTACTCGCTGGATCGGAGGCACTCTTTCTAACTTTGTGGAAATAAAAAAAAGAATTGCCGAGCTTGAAAATTATCGCAAGGAGTCTGTGGAAGGCGGCTTGGAAAAATATACCAAAAAAGAAAGAGTGGTGCTGGCCAAGAAAATGGAAAAATTGTCCAAGTATTATTCTGGTCTGGTTGGTTTGAAAAAAGCTCCGGACGCAATATTTATTATCGACCCGAGAGCAGAACATATTGCCGCTACCGAAGCACGCAAAGCTCCCGTCCCGGTAATCGCGCTTGCTAATTCCGATTCAAATATCAAGAACATTGATTATCCGATAATCGGCAACGATGCTTCTATGCCTTCTATCTCGCTTTTTGCCACTGCCGTAGTAAACGCTTATAAAGCTGGAGTTATGTCTGTGCCAAAAGCAGAAGTTTAAACTCTTCATATGTTTCTCAAAATCACGACTGAACTTATAAAAGAATTAAGAGATCAAACAGGTATTTCCATCATGCAATGCAAGCGCGCGCTGGAAGAGGCTGAAGGCGATATTAAAAAAGCCTTGGCAATTTTAAAGAAAACTAGTGGCGACATTGCGCTAAAAAAGGCAGATCGAGAGACTAAAGATGGTAGAGTTGCTATTAAGTCCGGAAGCGGAAAATCAGTATTGGTAGCTCTGCACTGTGAAACTGATTTCGTGGCCAGGAATGAAGACTTTGTAAAATTGCTCTCTAGTCTTGCAGATATGGCACTCTCCGAAGGGCTGGATAAAATGAAGAGTGGAGCCAAAGAGATGATCAATCCAGTGATTCAAAAAACTGGAGAAAATATAGAATTGGGCGAGGTGTATGAAGTACAAGGAGAGGTCTTGGGAAATTATGTGCATAATGATAAAATAGCGGTGGTGGTAAGTTTGGAAGGCGGAAATGTAGAACTAGCAAAAGATGTGGCTATGCACATAGCGGCTATGCAACCAGAAAATATAAAAACTCTACTTAGTCAGCCGTTTATAAAAAACCAAGACGAAACAATCGCAACACTCCTCCAAAGGGCCAAGGCAAAAATTAAAGAACTAAAACGTTATTCAATATAAAGATCAAAATATGTACATCCTTCTAACCTCATTCTTTATATCTCTCCTCGGCATCATAATAATGATCGGGCGCAAGCTGGCGATTGTGAGAGGCGGGCAAATTGTTGAGTCAGAACACGCGCACCCTTTCGTCCCCGACATCCAAAAAATAAAATATTTAACAATAGAAAATATTAAAAAATACGAGCATTTAGCTTTGGTCTTTATAGTTAGATCCTATGTAAGAGCTGTAAAGTTTTTAAAATTAAGATACGAAGAAATAAAAATTAAAATAAAAAATATAAGCGTAAAGAATAAAAATGGTTCCATGGAAGAAGGGGCTGGGCAAGAAGTCTCTGGATTTCTTAAAATAATGTCAGACTACAAACACAAAATCAGAGCCATCAAACATAAAATAAAAGAGGAGGAAAAGGATATGGTTTAAAAACCTTTAGGTATACTGCTGGAGTATCTTTACGACTTCACTCGAACCTATTTTATCAAAAATTCGTGATTGAGTCCAACTGTCATGTCGCACGCTCCACGTGCGTGGTGGCTCTGAATTAAGCCGTACGCTCCACGAAAGCCCCGCCACCGCCTCGCTTCACTCGGCAAC
>CAYJQS010000083.1:0-2085 GCA_964372515.1 uncultured Candidatus Saccharibacteria bacterium | reverse complement strand
AGTTTGTGCCCGCCAAAAGCGTTACGCATAGCGGCCAATAACTTGGTAGTAAAATTCACTTTACCTTTTTGTGATTCTAGTCTTACATCAAATGCAGATTGTATCGCTGGCATTTCTATTTTTAAATCTTTTCCTGCTTCAAGCGCCCAGCGAGCTTCGCCAGATTCAGAAACAAATCCATCAATACCTTCTAAATTTGGATTTTCTTTTAGTGCATCACGGCAAAGTTTATTGAGCCAGGACGTAATCACGCTGTGATGTTGCCAAACTTCTCCCGCAGCCGCCAAATCAAGATTTTTGTAAGGCCCTTCTTTAAGCAATCGGTAGCCTTCAGCCAGAGACTGCATCATACCGTATTCGATTGCGTTGTGAGTCATTTTTACAAAGTGCCCGGCGCCGCTTTCGCCAAAGTGATAATACGCGCCCTCCGGTTTGGCTAAGGTTTTTAAAACCAATTCAATTTTTTCAAAAGATTTTTTGTCGCCGCCGGCCATCATGGCAAAGCCATTTTTATATCCCCAAATTCCTCCGCTAGTGCCAACATCTAACAAAACAGAACCGAGTTTTAAGACTTTTTCCGCACGCACTTTTGTCAGGCGAAAATCAGAATTGCCCCCATCAACTAAAATACTACCCTTAGGTAAAATTTTTATCCAGGCATCAAGCTCTTGATCAACAATATCAGCCGGAAGCATCAGCCAAATAACTACTTGATCAGCGCCGAATGATTTTATTGTTTCTTCTTTTTTATTATCCCGACCATGGCCAATAACTTGAAAATTAGCTTCTTCTAGCTTTTTAAATATCTGCCCGCCCATTTTTCCTAAACCCACAACTGCGATTTTCATGTTATTTTAGAAATTTAAAAATATTGTTAATTTTGGCACGCTTTTTAAAATCTGCGCTGGCTGTTTATTTATGTCTATTTCATTTTTTATACTCTCTATCGCCTGCTTTTTCTCTTCGCCTTCTACGTAAACTACCACTTCATCTTATTCTACTATAACTTTCTCTGTTATGGTAATCCTTTCAAAATCTGGTCCATTATAACCAAAAGTTAAATCCCCTGTATTTACAGCAATACTTTCTGGAAGTATGCCTGCAGTATGTCCATCAGCGCCAACACCCAACAAACCTATTTTATATTTTGCATTTTTTAATTCTTGCTCGAGTATAGTATTAAAATTTTTAGTTGTCATAGCGCGATTTTCGCCAGTCAAAACCGGTATAAGTTTTGCTTGCGGTAAATTAAAACCTTGCTGTTTTAATTTTTGCCAATTTGAATCTTTGTGCCCAACTGCCCCATAACGCTCGTCGGTTAGGGTGACGGTTAAATGTTGATGCGGCTGTTTAGTAATAATTTTTGCAGCCTCTACTGCCACAGGAATATTAGAGCCACCGGGCACCAGCCATAAAACTTTTTTACCAGAGTTTAATTTATCTAAAATAGCCTTAGCTACAAAATCCGCAACAATTTTTACCTCCGTCGTTGTTTTTATAATTAGAGGCATAAACTGATTATAATATATTACAAAATTTTTAACATAATGTAGAAGACCGCCCGAAGAAGATTGCGGCCTCCGTGAGCGGTCTAGTCGATGAAAAAACGCTGTTCTGCTAGCGTTTTCTTGTCGGTGCAAACGAGGTTGCCCGCACCGTCGGCTTCAAATATCACCGACTGCCAGCAACCGTCGTTCATTCCTGCGGGCGTTTTCAGCCCGCCACCACCGGTTGAGAGATTCAACTCGGCTTTTCCTCCCTCTCTCATCCAGAGGGAGGTCACCCACACCTTGACTTCCCTGTGGTCACCGTCATCGTTAGTGACCATGAGGAAGGCATGAGAGGGTTCCTTTCTCTGCATGTTATCCATGAGATCCCGTACTGGGATCTTTATTCCAATGTACATGACGTGTGCCTCCTAATCAAAACACTATTTCATTTTATTCATTAAGTCAATGCTGGATATTGACACAAAGTTATTTTTAATATATAAACTAAATTAGTTTTGCACCTTGGAGGAGCCATGTCCGTTCTGAAATCCGATACCGGTATATTTATTAGCTGAGCAATATCTTCAAATAAATT
>CAYJQS010000082.1:0-2109 GCA_964372515.1 uncultured Candidatus Saccharibacteria bacterium | reverse complement strand
AATCCAGTCCGAAAGCGTTAAATCTTCGGCTCTTTTGTTCCCTAAAGTCATAAGTCGTGAGGCCTTGCCTAACGATTTAATGTTTTTTAGATTGCCAGAGAGCTTTTTACGCTTATGGGCAAAGCCCGCTTTAACAATTTGCCAAAATTTTTTCTCATTCACCCCCTCCACACCTCCCCCGAAGGGGGAGGCCTTGAATTCCTCCCTCTCCTTTGGGGAGGGCTGGGGTGGGGTTTCAAAAATTTTCCGGGAAATGTTTTTTATAGAAATTATTGCCGAATCCACTTTTGGTTTGGGTGAAAAATATCTTGCTCCCACTTTCATAATCATCTTCGGCTCTCCGTAAGCTTTGACTGAAATAGACAAAATACTTTCTTTTACCCTGAGCGGAGTCGAAGGGTTGCCTCTTCCAATTATTCTTTCCGCAACTTCCTTCTGCACCATCAGCACCATTCTTTCGGGCTGCATGTTTCCGCCCGAGGCGGATCCATCTTTGGCGGAAAGAAATTTTTTCAAAATTGCGCCGGTTATGTTGTAAGGAATGTTGGAGATTAGCTTATAGGTTCTAGGGGCTAGCTTAGCTAGGTCAAATTCCAAAATATCTTCATTTAATAAAATTAATTTTTTATTTTTTATTTCTTGAGCAAATTTTTTTTGCAAAAATTCAAAAAGTTCCCTGTCTTTCTCTACGGCTAGAACCTTGCACCTAGAACCTAGCAACTTCTCCGTGAGTGCTCCCTTGCCCGGCCCTATCTCGAGCACGGTGTCAGTCGGTTTTATTTCTCCTGCTTCAATAATTTTTTTTAAAGCCAATTCGGATTTCAAAAAATTCTGCCCTAGAGCCTTTTTAGTTTTAAAGTTCATAAAGTTTGTAAAGTCCATAAAGTATTTTCTTTATATCTTTATAACTTTTAACTTTTCACTTTCAGCTTGCAGCAAATGCTGCGGGATGTCCCCGATAAATTCCGATGGCGCGTTAATGGTTCGAGAGCCAAAGATAGTGCGGAAATTTGCGAAGGATAAAAACAATTTCTCTTTGGCCCGAGTAAGCGCTACATAAAAAAGTCTTCGCTCTTCTTCAGCATCTTCTCTCTTTTTTGTTCCTTCATCTCTCCTCGAAGGAAAGAGCCCATCTTCTAATCCCACCACGAAAACATATTTAAATTCTAACCCTTTGGAAGCATGCACAGTCATGAGTCTTACTGCGTTTTTATTTTGCTTTTTATCTTCTGTTATCATCAAAGTGTCTTGATCCGAGGCCAGCGCCGCATCCTCTAAAAGCCTTTCAATACCGCTTATATTCTCTTTTGCATTTGCCAAACCTGCCTCGCCGGCAGGCGGGTCATATTTGAGCGCCAGGGTTGCCAGCTCCCTTATGTTTTGCAATCTCTCCATATCTTCTTCTCCCCCGTTTTGCAATTCTTCTTCAATGCCGGAATGTTTAACCACAAATTTTATTACTTCACTGGCAGTGCTCTCTGCTATTTTTTCTTTAATTTTTTCTAAAAGTTTATAAAAATCAGCAATCTTCGTTTTCATTTTTACTGGCAAATCATCGGTATCTCTTGCCCCGCCCGCTTCTGGGCGGGGTGAAGCAAATATTTTTACTAAAGTTGCTTTACCTATCCCCCGCCTTGGAAAATTTATTATTCTTTTTATATCCGACAAACTCTCTGGGTTTAAAGCTGCGCGCAGGTAGGCCAGAGTATCTTTAATTTCTTTTCTTTCAAAAAATTTCACACCTAGTACTTGATACGGAATGTTGTACCTTAACATCGCTTCTTCGAGTACTCTGGACTGAAAATTTGTGCGGTAAAGGATAGCAACTTCATTAAAATTGGAAGAAGTGTAGCCATCCACTATTTCTAAAACCTTTGTGGCTACAAAATCTGCCTCGTCGGTTTCATCCAGCGCTTCATAAATTGAAATTTTTTCTCCTTTTTCATTCTTAGTAAATAAATTTTTGTCCGGCCGATATTTATTTTTCTTTATGATAATATTCGCCGCCTCTAAAATATTTTTGGTCGAGCGATAATTCTCTTCCAATAGCACAATTTTTGTATTTGGATAATCTTTTTCAAAATTTAAAATATTTTTTAAATTTGCGCC
>CAYJQS010000081.1:0-2206 GCA_964372515.1 uncultured Candidatus Saccharibacteria bacterium | reverse complement strand
AGTCTGAAAAAGAATAATATTGATGTTGAAGTAAAACTTCTATCCGAACAGAGTGAAGAAGATTTTATATACTGGAGCGAGTTTCAGGCAACTCTCACACAAGATGGCAAAGAGCTTGGCAAAATAAATTTTCGCGGATGCGCCAAAGACCAACCGCATGTTTTTGAGGGCTATATGATTCCTGGCACAAACGCGATGGCAATGCTTATATCCAACAAAGGGGATTGCTTCGAATATGGGTATATTAAAGAAACTCTGCATGTCATTAAAGGCATAAATTATTACAATAAAGATGTTGTAAGAAGTTTTAAGGAAGAATCCGCCACGGAGCCTAATTCGGGCAATATGGTAGTTTATGCTTCGTCTGATGAAGTTTTGCAGCCTCCTACTGAAGTAAACATTACAAATAGTAGGGAAAATACAAAATTATACCTGATTTTAACCCTTATTCTCGGGTTTGGAATAGGGTACTTTTTAGGGCACAAGAAAGGTAAAACACCAAACCAAATGGGTGGCTTGACATAGAATTTGCCTTCTGTATTTTCAAAGTTCCATTTTGTATAAAATAAAGATATGTCAATATTTTTTACCAAACATTTAGTAATAAAGTTAAGACAAAGAAAAATAAACAGGCAGTTTGTCCTTGAAACAATCAAGAATCCAGATTTAACAAGACCAACTTATGGTTTGAGAGAGGAATTATATAGAAAATTTGGAAAATTATATATGGAAGTTATTGTAAAGAAGAGAAAAGAGCATATTGTAGTCTTAACTGCACATTGGGTTGCAAAAGCAAAGAAATGAATTATAATAATAAGTGTATGAAAATAAGTTATGACAAAGAAGCAGATGCTTTAAATATAGAGTTTAAAACAGGCCCAGTAGATAAAACTGTGGAGCTTTCTCCTTTAATGTTTTTAGACTTGGATAAAAAAGGCAATCCACTTTATCTTGAGATAATAGGCGCCAGCGAAAGAGTTGGCAAGAAAAATTTTGGGAAAATAATGATAGGTAAAAAGCTTGTTGGTTTGCCAGCGTTTGCGTAATTATATCAGTCGAAATTATTAGGGTTAAAGATATAAATAAATTTTCCTTGACATCTTTTTTGGTATCGGCTATACTCTCCTAATCAGTATGAATATTACAAAAAACAGTTTAAAAAGGCGGCGCTAAGAGCAGACTTCTTTTTTGTCTGTTAGCCGCCCGAAAGGCGGTTTTTTATTTACCCTGAGCATAGTCGAAGGGTTTCAGGACGAATGACACTTTGAAAATTTAATTCCTGTCCTAGTGTTAGTGGGTCTTTTTTAGAGACAGGAGAAAGCCAAGAAAAATATTTGAGTACCTAGCGGTAGGGAAAGAAGTTTTGTTCTGGCTTTATGTTATGGTTTACAAATTTCTTAACAGGAAATTTAAGGGCGTACGGTGGATGCCTTGACTAAAAGTAGCTATGAAGGACGTGGCGTTGCTGCGATAAGCTTCGGGGAGGTGCTAAGCAACCTTTGATCCGGAGATTTCCGAATGGGGAAACCCTCCCGCGTAAACCGCGGGAACGTGCTTCGCACTCAGTTCATAAAGTAAAAAGTTCATAAAGTTCATAAAGTAAAATTCAAATACTTTATAACTTTCAACTTTAAAACTTTTGACTTGAGCGCGGAGCGCGAGCAAACCCTGGGAAGTGAAACATCTCAGTACCAGGAGGAGCAGAAAACAATGGGATTGTTTTATGCAGTCCCGATATTTCCTAAGTAGCGGCGAGCGAAAAGGAAGAAGCCCAAACCGCTTGTGCGTAGCACAAGCTAGTTATAAAGTAGAAAGTTAAAAGTTATAAAGTAAATGCATTTTGTATTACTTTCAACTTGATAACTTTATGAACTTTTGACTTGCTTTTGCTATGCAAAAGCGGGGTTGTAAGGCAACAATTTTTATTTAATTAAAGGAGAGTCAAAAAATAAGTTATTAGCTTAAGTTGCTGGAAAGCGACACCATAGGAGGTGATAGTCCCGTGAGCGAAAATAATTTATCTCTTTTATTGTTGTTCTTGAGTACCTCAGGACATGAATGGCCGGAGGGAATCTAGCGGAACTAACCGCTAAGGCTAAATATACTTTTAGATCGATAGTGAACTAGTACCGTGAGGGAAAGGTGAAAAGTAGCCCGATTAGGGCGGTGAAATAGACCTGAACCCGTATGTCTACAAGGAGTCAGA
>CAYJQS010000080.1:0-2288 GCA_964372515.1 uncultured Candidatus Saccharibacteria bacterium | reverse complement strand
AGATTGGATTTACACGCTGAAGCATTATTTGCATGCCCGTTCGTAGCTTTAGCGTAGTCGGGGGAAAATGAAATTTTTGATTTTGAAAAAAGTGTGATATCTTTTGTTTAAAGGAGTGAACATGAGCGATGATGAACGGAAAGCCCATGCCCTACTAGAGGAAAGAGGGTTCAAAGGCCTGTTCACCCTCAAGTACAGACCGGAGATTCGGTACACCCTCATGCGATGGAAATGTGAGATCAAAAAAGTCTGGGTCCCCATGCCTGGCGGGGCTGAAGGATGGGGAGACACAGCTTTCGCGGCCGCATTCAATGCGCTGGCATGCAGACCAGTGCTAGTGATAGGAGGTCAAGAAGAATAGCAAAAAGTATCGCGCCGGACAAGGATCTCCCCAAGAGGTCCCCCGGCGCGAAACAATTTATGCTAAAATATATACACTTGTCCCGTTAAAAATTCAACGGGCATATTATAACCACTTAGTTTATTAATTAAAATTTTTAATGGGATGCAAATTCTTTGGATAATATTGGGGATAGTTGGTGGAGGGGTTATTGTTTATTTATTTTTGAATAAAAAGAAGGAAGAGAAAAAAGACGACATTGGTCTGCAACTTATTCTCACTCAACTAAATGAACTCTCTAGAACAGTAGACAATAGAATCGGCGAGTCGCATAAGCAAGTCAACGAGAGTCTAAAATTCCATTCTTCTGAATCAAATAAAATAATCCGGGATGTGACAGAGCGCTTGACTAGGCTGGATGAAACTAATAAGCAAGTAATTTCCTTTGCGGACCAACTGCAGAGTTTAGAAAATATTTTAAAAAACCCGAAACAGCGCGGGATACTGGGCGAATATTATTTAGAAACAGTTTTAAAAAATGTCTTGCCGCCGGGGTCCTACCAAATGCAATATGAATTTCCGGATAAAACAATCGTGGACGCGGTGGTATTCGTGAAAGATAAAATTATCCCGATAGATTCAAAATTCTCGCTGGAGAATTATAATAGAATGGCCGAAGAGCGCGATGAAACAGAAAGAAAAAGATTGGGGAAAGTTTTTGAAGATGATTTAAAAAACAGAATATTAGAAACGGCAAAATATATTCAACCGACGCAAGGCACTACCGACTTTGCTTTTATGTTTATTCCGCATGAGGCAATTTATTATGATTTACTTACTGGAAAAGTTGGGGGCGGAGAAGAAAATTTAATCCAGCGCGCCGCTGGAAAATATAAAGTTATCATTACTTCTCCCACTTCCTTCCTCGCCTACTTGCAAACAGTTCTGCAGGGACTGAAGGCACTACAGATAGAAGAATCCGCCAAAGAGATAATTAAAAAAGTGGAAGACCTAGGCAAGCATTTAAAATCTTATGATGACTACCACAACAAACTGGGGAACGCACTGGGTACTGTAGTGAACCATTACAATGCTTCCAATAAAGAATTAAAGAAAATAGATAAAGATGTTTTGCGCATCGCCGGCAGTAGCCCTGAATTAAATCTGCTGGAAGTGGAGAAACCGAAGGTGGAAGAATAAAAACCATCAGTAAAAAACTCTCGCTTAAAAGATTCTAATACTTTAGAATTTAATAAGGTTAGCTATTATTAACACTACCCCAGCTCCCAAAAGACATCCAGCCATTTTCCCAACAGCCGAACCAAGCATTGTTCTTTCTTCTGGTATTTTCCTTTCTCGCAGTTTTTCCGCAATTTCACCCTCAAATATTCCTGCAATTCCATCAGTAATTGCATTACCCACCACCCCACCAATTATTGCGCCGGCTACCCCTGCTATTTCCCCGCCTACAACCGCCATGATGGCCAGTATGCCGTTATCAATCAACCCAAACACAACATCAGGCCACACATTTCTTATGAAGATGTTTGAGAGTCTTAAGGCTACAAGACATAGCAAGCCAGAACCAAATACCACCCAGCCGATAATTTTTGTGTCAGAGATAAAATAGGCACTAACAGAAAATACAATAATGCAAAGCGCTAGAACTTTTATTAAAGCTATGATAAAATTTTTATTCATAATTATATTATAGCAAAGTTCCAATTTATAAAATATCTCCTTGGGTTACGGAAAAACATATTTATAAAATAAGGTTCAAAAATCTGTGACCTTACCGGGAATCGCACCCGGATTTGAAGCTTGAGAAGCTTCCGTCCTAACTGTTAGACGATAAGGCCAATCTAGAAATTTTATCATATTTATAAAAAAACATAAGGTGTATAACGTGGCGTGCGAAGTGGGCTCAAATTTTTATCAAACTTTATTC
>CAYJQS010000079.1:0-2433 GCA_964372515.1 uncultured Candidatus Saccharibacteria bacterium | reverse complement strand
ATCGGCCGTGTTGCAACAATTCCAGCTTTTTTCAGGACTGCAATCATGGCTCCGCCCTTTTGGGGGTGATTGAACTGGGCGCCTCGCAGGGCCTCTCCAAAGAAGAGCTGTATAAGGTTGCTTTAGAGTTTAATTCCTTCTGGTTTTCACAAACCTATATCCAAACCGCGCTGTATTACAAAATTGTCAAAAATGTTGATTGGGAAAATGTCGACCCCAAAGAAATTATGGGTATAAATTTCTCCAGCGCTTCCGGCTGGGGAAAAAATATCGGCCAGCCGTTTCAGAAAATTATCAAAGAAAATCCCGACCTTTTGCCACAAAGACAAGGTAGCCAAGGTTGCGGAGTGTAAAAATTAAAAACTTAACTAATAAAATATTATGACCCATTCGATAAATTCAGGGTCATGGTGATAAAATAGAACCATGAAAACAGATCATAAAATAATCGCAGGAGTTGTGTTAGTAACTTTAGTTATTATAGTTGGCTTTTCTTTATTAGCTGATAAAAAAGGATCAAAAGAACGAGAAAGAGTTAGCAAGCCCCCAATAGGAGAAGAGATTATGACTCCTGGCAGTAACCATGTTCCAGACGGTACTACAGTAGAGTATAATTCCAATCCTCCCACCTCCGGTCCGATGTGGGGGGGCCTTGCGGGGCCAGGCATCAAGAGTGAACCAGTTCCTGATGAACTTGTTGTCCATAGCATGGAGCATGGCGCGGCGGTTGTTTGGTATAAAGACGATTTAATAGAGAGTGACGTGGCTAAAATTAGAAGCGCATTTCAGAGCGCGTCCGGAAAAAAGATAATGCTTCCGCGCAAGGACTTAGATGTGCCAGTCGCATTGACGTCATGGGGCTATCTTCTTAAACTTGAAACAATTGATGAAGCAAAAATCAAAGAATTTATAGAAACCAACAACGACCGAGCGCCCGAAAAAGCGCCTATCTAAAATTGTGAGCAGACAAAAATTAAATTAACCAGACAAGTCAATGAACCCCGTCAGAAGTTCAACAGACAATAAAACGGGAACAAAACTATATATTAGTTATATTGTTCAAAAAAATTATGAGAACTAGTGACACTCACAACAACATTTTTCTTTTGCGTGTAATGTCGTCAGCCCTGTATGTCAGCGTCTTTGCGGCTTCTTGGGATATTTGGTGGCACACCTTTTTAGGTCGTGAGACTTTCTGGTCACCACCCCACTTGTTGCTTTATGGTTCTATAAGTATAGTGATTTTAGCAGCTTTCTATGGATGGTATTTGAACCGTAGTAGAATATGGAAAATTCTTAGTTTTGCATTATTTCTTGTTCCATTATCCGCTCCATTTGATGAACTATGGCACAGAACATTCGGAATAGAACTACCAAGTAGCGTTTTGGTGCTCTGGAGTCCGCCTCACCTGGTTCTCATTCTTGCAACAGTGATTGCTTTGTTTATCGTTTTATCACAACTGGGAAAGAGCGGGGATACGGCTCGGAATTTTTTTGGAATTTTGGTATTGGCAGCTTTATATCAGCTTCTATTTATTTTGACAAACCCATTTGAACCTACCGGAGCCTGGCATCTTATAGGATTTTTGGGAGCGGGTGTAACAACTTTTGTGTTGATCTTTGTTCTTTTGTTGGCGAGAAACTGGCTAAGCGGAGTTGGAAGAACAGTCTTGGTTTCTTTTCCGATTATAACTCTTGTTTCCACGGGCTTTTCAGGGGCACTCATTGAAAATTCTCCGGTTCTTGCTCACGCCCATGCTCCTGGCTGGCTTATTATTCTTTCAATATTGTTACCCGCTATTTTGCTTGACAATGTGAAGTTATCAAATGTGGTTTCAGGAGTATCAGCCGGAGTTATTTCAGGAACCGTGTTGTATGGAACTGCTCCTTATTTTATTGACCCAATATTTAAATACGGATCAATAGAGGTAGGTATAGCGATTATTGCATCTATTGTTGGGGGATTCCTTGCTGGAGTTTTGGTTAAGTTCACGCTGAACTCAAGGTTTTCCTTTGCAGAAAATAAATAATCCCACAGATTTTACTTACTACTTCATCATTTTTTTATTTATAGAAAATGGGAGTTATTTACAACAGACCTTTTTGCCCGCCTGCCAATGCCTGTAGCATGAGCTACTGGCGGGCAGGCAAAATTTATTAACATGGCTATCCACCAATCTCAAAAGAGGGGTAATGGTTTCTTTGTTGAGGTGATAAATTCTTTCTGTGCCATTCGTTTTTGCTTTGACAAAACCGCAACTTTCGAGTCGCTTGAGATGATGTGATATCAAACTTTGTTCATAACCAAGTTTCTTGGCAATATCGGTAACTCTGTGCGGATTTTTTTGGAGCAGATGAATAATATCCCACCGCGCTTGATTGCCGAGGGTTTCAAAGAAAAACTGATGGGGTTTATCTAAATCAATACGCTTC
>CAYJQS010000078.1:0-2441 GCA_964372515.1 uncultured Candidatus Saccharibacteria bacterium | reverse complement strand
TTTACTTCAACAGGATTCTGAGCGGCATCGTTGTCGGAGAGGTCAAAAAATTCTAATTTAGAAAATTTAAACATCCCGGCAATAACATTTGAAGGGAAACTTTCGATAGAAGTATTCAAGTCGCGAACATTTGTATTATAGAATCTGCGGGCGGCCTGAATTTTATTTTCAGTGTCGGAAAGTTCCCGCTGCAACTCTAGAAAATTCGTGTTCGCTTTCAGGTCCGGATACGCCTCCGAAATGGCAAAAATAGATTTCAAGGCCCCTGTCAGCATATTCTCCGCTTGCGCGTGTTCCTTGGTTGGACCTTGTGCCCCCATAGCCATGCTTCTGGCCTTGGTCACATTTTCAAAAGCGCTGGACTCGTGTGTGGCATAGCCTTTTACCGTATTGACTAAATTCGGAATCAAGTCGTATCTCCTCTTCAATTGCACCTCGATATCCGCCCAAGCTTCTTGTGCCCTGTTTTTCAAGGAAACAAAACTATTATAAATATAAACCACCCATAAAACCAAAACCCCCAAAACTATTAAAAAGTATTTCATACTACTATTATAGCACAAACCTCACCCCCTCGCCCCTCTCCTTGTCAAGGAGAGGGGTTGGGGAGAGGTCATTTCTTCTGTCTCTCTTCCGCCCATACCAATAGCGGCGAGGCCAGGAAGATAGAAGAATAGGTGCCGAAGAACATACCAGCAGTAAGCATTAGGGCAAAATACTTGGTGGAAACAGGACCGAAGAAAAATAGCGCCAAGAGAACCAAGATAACCGTAAGCGAAGTGCAAATAGAGCGCACAAACGATTGTTCTAAACTTTTGCCTACTGTTTCGCTGAAATTTATTCTATTCACCACTGTCTGATTTTTCAAATTTTCTCTAATTCGATCAAAAATTACTATGGTGTCAGAAACGGAAAGGCCAAGAATGGTGAGAATCGCAACCACAAAAAGAGTGTCTACTTCCGCGCCAAAATACCGGGAAAGAAAAATAAAAAGACCGACGGGTATAATGACATCGTGCAAGAGCGTAACAATAGCTATCAAGCCATACTTCCAGGAAGCCACACCCTGGCCACCCAGGGTGTGAGGACTTGAAACTTTCCGGAAAGCAAAAGCAATAAAACAAATAATTGCAAGAGACACTAGCACAATGGCGACCACCGCTTTTCTGGTGAGTTCTCGCCCGACCGAAGGTCCGATAGAATTAAAATTTATTTCTTCTAGCGGGCTTTGGCCTTCTCGGGAAAGAGTTTTTAAAATGAGCGCGTGTTCCGCTTCGGTTAAATCGCGCGATTTAACAATGTAGCCCGTCTCCCCGGTCGACTGGATTAAAATTGAACCCAGATCAAGCTTTTCAAGCAATGGATTCAATACTTCTTGAGTTGGACGCTCGCCAGTGTAAACAATTTCTATCAAAGCTCCGCCTTTAAAATCAATGCCAACTTTTAATCCAAACACAAACAGAGAAACAATCGATAACAGAACTAAGGCTATCGAGACACTTATGAATATTTTTTTGTATTGAATGACAAACATGTGAATTAGGTTTTAGGTTATAGCTTCTAGGTTCTAGTAATTCCCGAGCTAAATAAAAATCTGGCGATTTTGCCGTCGCCTATAAAATTAAAGGCCGAGAGAAAAATTCTGGTAATGGTAATAGCTGAAAACATTGAGACCAGTACTCCCATGCCAAGCGTTAGAGCAAAGCCCTTAATCAGCGAGGTGCCAAACCAAAAAAGAATCAGCGCAGTGATGATGCTGGAGATATTAGAATCACGAATAGAAAACCACGCACGGGAAAAACCAGTAAAAACAGCGTCCGGAATCGTCTTACCCAGCCGCAGTTCTTCTTTGATACGTTCAAAAATTAAAACATTGGCATCTACGGCTATGCCCATAGAAATTATAAAGCCCGCCATCCCGGCGGCGGTAAGCGTGACAGGTATCAGTTTAAAAAGTGCGAGCATGATAACAATAAAAAGAGAAAGAGAAAGAGTGGCTATTACTCCGGGCAAGCGATACCAGAGAATTAAAAATAACGCCACTAATAGAAAACCAGCTATAGCCGCTTTTACTCCGGCATACAGAGCCGTGCCGCCTAAACTGGCGCCAATTGTTTGCTTGGAAAGAAGACTTATAGGCACTGGCAAGGCGCCGGAATTTAGACGACCGACTAATTGTTTCGCTTCGGTCGGAGTGAAATTACCAGAGATAACTGCTTGACCATTTGGAATTTCTTCTCTGATTACTGGGGTAGAAATTGGAGCTCCATCTAAATATATAGCTACCAATTTTCCAACATTGTCTTTGGTAATTTGAGCGAAAAGTTTTGTGCCTATTTCATCAAACTGCAAAACCACAAACGGTTCCCGTGTGGTTGAATTAAATTCTAAAGTCGCTTTCTGTAAATACCTGCCAGTCAGTTCTGTCGAAACAAATTGAG
>CAYJQS010000077.1:347-2530 GCA_964372515.1 uncultured Candidatus Saccharibacteria bacterium | reverse complement strand
TGCGGCCATGGTTTAGTGGCAGAACAACTGGTTGCCAATCAGTTGGCGAGAGTTCGATTCTCTCTGGCCGCACAAAAAATTTAGTGTCCTTTAATAAAAGCTGGTGCTATAATGTTTTTATGAAAACTGTGGATAAGTCTGTGGGTATGTGTATAACGGACATTATTAATAGCTGTCTTTTAGAATAAATTTTAGTAAGAATACGTTGGAAAATAAGGATATTTTAGTAAAAGACATAATAAATCATTAATTAGTTTCACGTGGAACGTTCTACTGAAAGGTTATTCATGAAACAATAAAAATGCCAAAAGTTTTTACGTCAGACAGTCAAAAATTAGGAGAGGTGGGGGAGAATGTAGCTGTAAAGTTTCTCATGAAACATGGTTTTTCAATACTGGATCGTAATTACACGAAAAAATGGGGCGAGTTAGATATTGTAGCTGAAAAAGTCGATAAAATTTACTTCGTAGAGGTTAAGTCAGTTTCCAGAGATGCCTTGGAAGATGTTTCACGAATAACATTAGACAAATATAAGCCAGAAGACAATATGCACCCTTGGAAATTAAAAAGACTTTCCCGAGCAATTCAAACTTACATTTTATCAAGAAAGCTTGATGATAGGGAATGGCAGGTGGATTTACTAGTGGTGTTTTTAGATGTAAAAAACAAAAAAGCTAAGGTAAAAGTGGTTAGTGATATTATTTTATGATATACTCGAAAAGCTTTTAACAAAAACGGGCCGTAGTATATCGGTTGTACAAGTGCTTTGGGAGCATTTAGGCTGGGTTCGACTCCCAGCGGCCCGACTAGATTAATCGAACTTGCATATATATTACGTGGTGATATAATAGATGGGTATGGCTCATAAAACCACAATTCGTGAAGAAGTTTTTAAATTACGAAAAGAAGGTCATTCTTACAATTATATTGCACAAAAGACCGGTATCTCAAAAAGTACTTTAAGTGGTTGGCTTTTTAGCATCCCTTACACACCGAATAAAATAACTATTGAAAGAATAGGTAAAGCGCGAGCTGCTTCTGGGCAAGCAAAATCTAAAGTAAAAATAGAATCTATAAGGAAGGCAGAACAAGAGGCTAAAAATGACATCGGTGAAGTCAGTAAAAGGGATTTATTTATGTTAGGAATTGGAATTTATATAGGAGAAGGAGCAAAAACTAATGATATCGTAAGAGTAATCAACGCTGACCCAAAAATTATTAGATTTGCCGTTAAGTGGTTTGAGGAGGCGTGTGGCTTGTTAAAAGAAAATTTCAGAATCAGGCTCCATTTATATCCTGACAACAATATAAATAAGTGTATAAAATTTTGGTCCGATGTTTCTGGAATTCCAGTCAGTCAGTTCCAAAAAACTTATATTGATATAAGAAAAGATAAAAAAATGTTTAAAATAGGAAAATTACCTTATGGAACTGCGCATTTAAGTATAAGAAGTAATGGAGAGAAAAAGTTTGGTGTTTTTCTTGCAAGAAAGATAAACGGTTGGATAGATGGGGTTTTAAAATAAAAAAATATATGTATAATATAGATGTATTTTAAGCGGGACTAGTTTAGTGGTAGAACAATAGGTTTCCAACCTATTGGCGGGAGTTCGATTCTCCCGTCCCGCACCAAAGTTTGACTAAATTTTAAATAGCTGTATTGTTTTGGTGGAGGCGCACATGAGGAGGGGGAGTTCACAGCGCGAAATCGACGAGGTGATGGAGCATTTCGGTGGTGCTCATCACGAGTTCACGCATCGGCCACCGCAGGAGCAGTCGACGAAGGTCAACTTCAACTCCGGCTGGAAGCTCTTGGCGATTGCCATCGCCATGATTCCGTACTTCACCGTCGTACTGCTTTTCAATGAGAAGCTCAACGACTTCGTGATCGGCGGGCTGACCCGCCACTTCTGGAAGTAACCTCATGCCGAAAGTAGTTTTCACCGACGAGGGCGACTTCGTCGAACGACAGCGGCCGATAAGTGACGATGAAGAGATGGCAGCGGGAATACGCGGTTGGCGAAGGGCGCTCGCCGTCGTGATCACCGCCGTTGGAATCGTCATCGCCCTTGTTATCTGGGCGATGTGGGGCAACCCACAATGGGCGGGATAGGAAGGAGGGAAGGGGCGCCGTTGCTTAGACAGCACCGCCCCTACACCTTTTTTAATTTAATTTAAAACCT
>CAYJQS010000077.1:0-337 GCA_964372515.1 uncultured Candidatus Saccharibacteria bacterium | reverse complement strand
ACCTCGTCGAACGTAACTGGCCGGACCATCGGTCAGCGAACCTTGCACCTCGCACACCGAAAGTGGAGCATAAACGCAGGCTACCGTTCGCCCATCTAGGGCAACCGAAAACAAGCAACCGGCTAGGGCTTCTGATATTCCTGGCCATCGGAGCAGGGTTCGTCCTGCTCGGCTGGCTACTGGAATGGTGGCATCGGTTTGTTGCCGTTGTCGGCGCCAAATGGCGAAGATTCCTTGCACACTAATGTAATGTGTGGTGTGCATGCGAAACAAGGAGGGTGGGACGCGTCGCTTCGTGCACGCGGCCCAGCCACTTTTTTAATTTTGCAAATCATTT
>CAYJQS010000076.1:0-2582 GCA_964372515.1 uncultured Candidatus Saccharibacteria bacterium | reverse complement strand
CGAGCGGCGAGGATTCATCAGGTCAAAATCAATGGGCGGCACTTTGTGCCGCCCATGATCTGGCTCTCAAAAAGCCATCTAGTTTTATTCTGGTGGTGTCTTTTCAAAAAAGTTAGAACCCATTTTGCGGAAAATCCTGAAAACTAATGCGGACTCGGCAGGGCGAAACATTTTGACTGGGGATATGGATTCGCCCTGCCTCGGCTGATTTCCCGCCCGCAGGAGGGGTCTGGGGAGGAATGCGGGCGGGATATTTCGGACATTCCCGTTTTCACCGCCGCTATTCAGGCCAGCAAAGCTGGCACGCCACCGATAGAAAAATTATAACACACGCCGCCCGATTTCGGACACCATAATTCCGTCAACATGGTCAACTTCTTGATATATGGCACTTGGGCCGCGCAAAATTCTTTCGTGCCAAGTGCCATTCAAATCTTGATATTTTACTTTTGACCACAAATATCTTTTCACAAGATAGATCTCTTTCAAACTTGGCAAACTATAGCATTTTTCAAAATATGGAAATGGAAATTTTTTCTCAACCAAAACTGGATTTACTAAAATTTCGTAGTTATCTTTTCCGTTTCGTAAACCTATAATTCTTTTGTTATATCCAATTTGATTTGCGGCAAAACCCAACCACCTATTCCACCACTTTGATACTGATTTCATTACAGCCAAAAGTTCCTCTGCAATTTGCTTAGCTTCATCAAAATTACTAACTGGTTCACATTTTTGGTGCAATAAACTATTTGGTTCTTTTATAATTTTCCTCATTGTTTTGCCGCAAATTATTTATTTTTATTTTTTAAATTTTGAATAGCACAACCAAATAAGAATACTTGCGACAACTATGTCAAAAATGGCAACTAGCCAATTTCCACCTAGCCCAATAAATACTCCATGCACAGAATAGGGCGATTGCTTAAAGCCTAGGATTAAATGATTGACCCCGTCATAAAAAATAGCACCGGACAAAAAAATAAGAATATTTTTCCAACTCATTTTAGTAATTCATCATCTATTTTAATTTTCACAAAGTTCCCATATAAAGGCACGGGAACTTTATTGCCATTTGAAATGTAAACATTGTGATTAGTTACATCAAATATAAAACTCTGGAAAGTTCCCTCATTTGCGACTGAATGACCAGTAGTATCTCGTTTTGTGCCGTGTTGGGTGTTTTTTAGAACAGTGATTACTTCGTCTATACTAAGATCCTTTTTGCCCGCAAAGCATCCTTTTAAATATTCGTATCTCCTAATGCTTCCTGCTTTAATTTCTTTGTGATATTTCTGCATTTTTTCACTGTGGTAATGGTTAGTGGTATAAGCATAATTCTGTTTGGGTAAAAGTGTAAAATTTACATCGCTAGGATATAATTCAAGTAGTCCAAAAAGATTTTCTTTTTCACTCGCTATAAGCATAAGGCCTGGATAATAAGCAGGATTGCCTCTGGCTATTTTTTCCACATCTCTTATATCTTCGACTTCTTCCAGAATCATTCTTAGAACACAGGAAGAACTGATATTTCCATGAACTCTTTTGTAATAAACATCTCCAGCATCGTGAGATGAAATGGCAATACCTCTATCATTAAAACCGTTGGCAACTCCAAAAAATCCAGGGATAGATATGGTTGTAAATGAGTGCTTGTTAGGAATATAGACTGATATAACTAACGGATTATTTTTTCTTAGCAATAAATAAGCTAAAAGTCTGCCAGAAACATCAGTATTGTGACCAACTAGAAGCGAACCATCAGAATTAAAAAAGCCAAAGCCAGAACAGCCTATCTCATAAATCAAATTGGCAAGTAATAAATATTTGTATTTAATTCCTGTCGCCTCCGCAAAACCTTTTAACTCTTCTAGATATTGTTCGGGGACTTTAATTGAGTAAAGTTTTTTCTCATTTAAAAAATAAAGTATAAGTAAAATTATTTTTGCAATAGGATTTTTAAGAAAAGAAATAAATTTATTTTTTGATTGTATAAGCAAATTTCCATAAGCCAAACCAGTTTTGTAGTAATCCTGCTCACGCAAAACTAAATAATCTATGCCATTTGTAGTTTCCAAATAGGAATTGCTAAATGTTAGTCTATTTTTCATAATAGTTCTTTTGGAGAAATCCCAAGTGCTTTGGCGACCTTCTGGACAGTTAAAAGCGAGGGGTTTCGCCTTCCTCGCTCCAACCCACTAATGTATGTTCTGTGAACGCCTAAAATTTTCGCAACATCTCCTTGCGACAATTTCTTTTTTAGGCGCACCTCTCTAAGTTTTTTACCAAAATTTGTAACTCCGTTTGTCATAATGGTATTTATCCACTCTTGCATTGATTTTATCAAATGTTGTATGATTGGTCTATGGATAGCAATCATTCAACAAGGATTTTAGGGAGTAAAATTAATCTTGTGTGCGCATGGGTGGGAGGGGCAAACACAACACCTCTTTCTTCCCTGAATTTTTTAGCGGCGTATTTCGCGAAGCGAAATCTGAATAGCGGCGGCGAAAACGGGAATGTCCGAAATCCCGCCCGCATTCCTCCCCAGACCCCTCCTGCGGGCGGGAAATCAGCCGAGG
>CAYJQS010000075.1:0-2620 GCA_964372515.1 uncultured Candidatus Saccharibacteria bacterium | reverse complement strand
ATAGAACCGCGGACTTCTAAGCCGCTGATGTAAGTTCGATTCTTACCGGGGGCACACAAAATTTACCTTGACGGGTCAACGACAGGAGAGGCAGAATTCAAGATTTCATCTGATCTTTCTTTTCGTTCTTTAAAATACTGGAGGGCTTTATCAATTCTTTTTTTGCTTATGGTTTTAGTCTGACTCTCTAAATTCTCCCCGGATAAAATAAATTCTTCATTTACTTTTCCAAAAAATAAAAAACCAAAAATAAAAGAGGTAATAACTATCAAAAGCGCGATTCCCAGAAGAGCTTCCCAGTAAATATCCGGATTGACATGTAGGCCTCCTTTTTTAAAAACCTTTTTTCTTTTAAAAATTTTGATTTCCATAGATTAATTATGGAATGAAACTCAAAAGCCTTACTCTAAAAGTTGCCGACCACAAAGAAACAGCGGCTTTTTTATCAGAACCGGCTTCTTCCCCCAATTTTTGCATGTCAATTAAAATAAAATTAAGCTCATAAGGAGAATTTTCAAGTAATGTCAAGAATTTATAAACCGCTTCAAAACGACCTGAGGCTTTCATTTCCACAACCAACCCAGCATTATCCTTCAATAAATCAACCAGAGAAACTTCAGCCTTAGCTCCCGCTTCGGAGGCTAATTTTTCAACCATATCAAGGAGGGACACCACGTCGGAACTTTTTAAAAAATGAGTTTCGAGTAGGGTTTTCTCTTCTTCTATGATCTTAAGGGAGCGATCTAATGCCTTCATTTCATTTCGCCTATTGGCCTCGTCCTGCCAAGCTATCTCCGCTTGTTCGGATTTTTTATTGTTATTTTGAATTTGCATGTATAAAATCAAAAAAACAGAAAAGGAGAGAAGAAGAAATATGATGGAAATAAACAATGGAACTTTTTTAAATTTTTGAAAATTATTCGTCATGAAACTGGAACGAGGCTCAAATAAAATTGAATATTCGACCCCTTGATGAAATTCGAAATAGGTAAATCAACTTTTTTAAAAGCGGCATTTTCTTCAAGCGCTTTTCTGAACAACAGTAGTCTTTCGCGGGAGGGCGCAGTGCCATTTAAACCTACGATCTTGCCTTTTACAGGATCAGTCTGATAACGAATCCCGGTAATTTTAATGCCGGACATTTTTCCCAATATTATTTCACTAATTATTTTTTGGGAAATAAAATACTTGTCAGTTTTGATTTTTTCGACCAAACTTAACTTTTTATTCAAATCTCCTGCTAGAGTAAGGGTTTTTTGGTCAAGTTCTAGAACAGGTTCGCCTTTCTGCATTTCTAGCTTGTTGTTAACAAGATTTTTTTTCTCCCAAGAAATAAAATAGGCTGGTAAAATAGCCACCGAAGAAATAGTAATGGAAAAGCCAAGCACCATAAAAAACACCACCAGAAGTCTAAAGTAAAAATCTTTTACTTTCTTTTTCTTCTCTTCGTTTGGAATTAAATTAATCATGATCAAAGTCCCCCAGGGCGAGGCCCAAAGCCGCGGCATACGTAAGCGAATGATTGAAAGAGATTTCGGGGATATGTTTTTCGGTATCCACTATGTTTGTCCAGACATTAGCCATTTCTACTTTATTTTTTATACTGACCGAAAGATAGTCCGAGAGTCCTATTAAGTTGGCATCTCCTCCGCAGAGAATAATTTTTTTAATCGGCGGATGGTCTTTGCCCTCTTCGTCTTTGTGCGTATGCCAATATAAAAAATGCTTGTCTATTTCATCGCGCAAAATAGAAACACTGTTCAAAAGCACGGAAAAAATTTCCCGATTTTCCAAATTGCGCTCTAAGCCAAACTTTCGTTTCATTTTTTCCGCTTCTTCAAAAGTCACGTTAAAATTTTTCTTAATCATGTTGGTTAACATCGCCCCGCCAAACTCCAGGGTGGAGGCAAATACCGTAACCCCGCGAGATATAACAAAAATCCCGGTGCGTGTTTGACCAAAGTCCACAATCATATAAGTTTCAAGGTCGCCCCGTTTAATGACCGCTCTAGAAATCGCTTGCGCCTCAAGTTCGAAAGATTGAACTGAAAGTAGAGAATTCCTAAAAACTGAAAGGTAGTTTTCAATAACATTTTTAGGTATAGCGCCAACTTCCAGTTCTAAACTCTGCTCATCCTCATTCAATATTTCATAATCAAATATCGCATCTTCCGCTGGAATTGGTATGTGTTCCTCCAACGAGAGCTCGATCCCTTCTCGGACATTCACCAGCCCTTCTTTCTCCAACCGAAGCCTAAAAAGATACACTTGTTCTTCCGGTAGAGAAACACGCACAAAGCGTATGCCCTCTTCTTTTTTAAGAGATAAAAGAACTTGCTCCATTTTCTTTGGGTCTTTGATCTTCCCGGACTCAATAATACCAGTAGGAATTTTGCGTTCTCCATATCTGCCCATGCGGATACCATATCTAATAGGAATTAATTCTACAAATTTTAGCGATTCGTCTGAAATATCTAAACCAAAAGAAGGCGCCATTAAAAATTTCGGAATTGGGAAAAATCTATTATAAAAATTCTTCAACGCCATAATAATATTATACCCTATTTGTTAATTTTATCTAAATATCTTTGCAAAATAAGCGCGGCCGCAGACGCATCTA
>CAYJQS010000074.1:0-2720 GCA_964372515.1 uncultured Candidatus Saccharibacteria bacterium | reverse complement strand
CATTTTAGCATAAAAAATAAACCCACGCAATTCACCTCACCCCCGACCCCTCTCCTTGATCAAGGAGAGGTGTGCCAACGGCGGGGTGAGGCTACAAAAATTCTGCTTGATAGCACTTCTCGCAGTAGACTATTTCCGGACGCTCTGGGGCATAAGGAGTTTTTATATTAACATTACATTTCATACACTGGCGTTCATAAAGACCCGGCATATTTATCCGACTGAATAATTCTTTTTCTCGACATTTTAAACACCGATCCGGTAGCGGCATATTCATTTTACGCAAAAGATCAAATTCAATTTGAGCAACTTTGAATTTTCTATCACAAGTAGTACAAGAAATTATTTCTTTTAAAATCGAATCATCCACCTCGGCAATAGTCTCAGGCAGGTTTTCCCCTTTCATTGTGGCCTCCGGCTGTTTTTCAACTTCATCATTCCAAGAGTAACCTTCTTTTAAAGCTTCTTCTTTTGTCTTTGGGAAAAACTTATTTGCATTTGAATTGTTGTAAGTAAATTTACTAAAAATTACACTAGGAAATTCTCCATACGTCCAAATCCTACCTTTTTTATCTGTGTAAGGATTATTTTTCATGTCTTCTATAATTTCTGTCTTTAATTTTTCGTATTCTTCTTTTGGATATTGTTTATTTAAAATACAATAACTTTTGCGCTTTAGGTTTACACAGCCGAAATTGTTTTTAGAGGAAGTACAAAATAGGCAATATTCTGTATTTATTATATCCGGCCAGCAGTAACAAGAGAACTTTGAATTGCTCACCTTCACACCCACATTAGCCGATTCATAAATGAGTTCAGCCCCATGCCCCCAGCCGGAATAGTCCATACAATCTTTGGCAGGACGAACAGTGATAAATTGGCAATAACGGCAGTTCTCCGCTCCCCCAGCATTATACAAATCCTTAGAATTTTTGGACCAGTAAACATATTCTCCAGTAATATTTAAATTTAAACTATTGCCTGTATAGAAACGATATGGGAATTTTTTCCAAAATGTTTCTGTCTCTTTTTTTAATTTCTCAACGCCCGAACGAGTATCGAGCTTGAGTTCTTTTAGTTTCTGAAAATATCCCTCTTTAGAATATTGCTCATTATAAATCCTGTAAGATGCGCCACGTAAATTTACGCAAGCCACACAATTGACACAGCTATAACAATTACGAGAAAACCATATATCGGTGCAAGCTTCGCATTCCTGCGAGTAAAAAGCTCGATAACATTTACCGATACCGACAGATTGATAACATAACTCGCCACCAAAAATTCGGAGTGAATCGGAAGTGTCCTTGGCAGCATTTAAGAATGAAGAAAAATATACGTTTTCAGAATAATCAGCCCATATAGCCAGAGTGCAGTTCTTGCAATAGCCTAGGGCATTACTATATTCGCAATTTTTTAAAGTTGGATAATCAACTTCGAGCGCCATGTATGGAGTTTTTTCAGAGAGTTCTTTGACTTGCGCAAGAAATGGCCGGGTGCGATCATAATCCATAGCATATTCTGACCCATCCCAACTATCGCCCCACCAACAAGGCGGGCAATATACAGTGATTTTTTGCGTTGGTGGATACATTGAAAGTGTGCGCTTTTCGCATTTATCGCAGTTACGAAAAAATAAAGACCAACAATTTATGCAAGCAAAACGTCGAATCATCCTGCATTCCGGACACCAAGTCGGCGACGGAACTTTCATCTTTTCGTAAAAATTAAAATCCTCTGGCTCTATCGTGAAGTCTTTCTTGCAGTTTTGACAGGATTTGATTTGAGCTTCCATTTTTTTATTTTAACATTTTTGCAAACTCTTTAGGTAAAGGTGATTCTACTTTAATTATTTTGCCTTGTAGATTCTTGAACTCTATTGATTTAGCATGCAAAGCTAAGCGGTCTAAGTTTTTAGGGCAGGCTCCTTTAGGATTATACAGAGGGTCGCAAGCGACAGGATAATTTAAAAATTTCATATGGACCCGGATCTGATGCGTGCGGCCGGTTTTAGGTTTAATTTCTAAGTATGAAAACAACCCCTCCTGCCTCCCCTTGTCAGGGGAGGTTTTCCCCTCCTTGATAAGGGAGGGGATTATGGGGAGGGTTAACCTTTTTAAAACTTTGTATTCGGTAATCGCTTCTCTAAGCTCCCCTCTCGCCCCGCGGCCTGCAAGCCAGCGCCGGAAATCTTTTGGGCTTCGGCCAATTAGTTTATTTATTAACCCGTGATCGTTTTTCACAAAACCATTGACTACTGCATTGTAAACTTTTTTCACGACTCTATCTTGAAATTGCTTTTTAAGAAATTCGTGCGCCTTTACATTCTTTGCCAAAAGCATCACGCCAGAAGTCTCGCGATCCAAGCGATGCACAATTTCTAATTTAGGGTATTTTTTTTTAAATAAATCAGCAATCGTTTCTTTAGTACTTCTATTGTCAGAATGTACAAGAATACCCGAAGGCTTATCTATTGCTAAAATATCTTTGTCTTCATATAAAATCTTAATCATATTGAAATCTTATAGAAAATGTTCTACAATTACAAGCGTTTTGATGCGGGATTAGCTCAGTTGGTAGAGCAGCGCTTTTACACAGCGAAGGTCGCAGGTCCGAGCCCTGCATCCCGCACACGCTGGCTAAATGCCCCCGTAGTTCAATGGATAGAACCGCGGACTTCTAAGCCGCTGATGTAAGTTCGATTCTTACCGGGGGCACCA
>CAYJQS010000073.1:0-2738 GCA_964372515.1 uncultured Candidatus Saccharibacteria bacterium | reverse complement strand
ACCCCGGCTAAAGTTCAGGATTTTTTAAATTCTCTGAAATTTAATTTTGAAAAGCCTGCCCGCCGTGGCGGGAGAGGCGAGACTTTGAAATCCCCAGTGAGGGTTCTTAGAGAAGGAAATGCACACTGTCTGGAAGGGGCTTTGTTTGGGGCATATATACTATCGCTACAGGGATTTAAGCCGTACATTCTTCACTTAAAGGCCATAGATGAAGATCATGATCACGTAATTACCCCTTTTAAACAGGCAGGGCTTTGGGGTGCCCTTTCTAAGACAAACCACGCAGTTTTGCGCTATAGAGAACCGGTTTACGAGAGTATTAGAGAGCTTGTAATGTCATATTTTCATGAATATTTCTTGGATAATGGCACTAAAACTTTGCGGCAATATTCTAAATCGCTTAACTTAAATACGTTGCCAAAAAATTGGATGCTATCTGAAAAAGACCTTTGGTATATAGATAAAAAATTAGACAAAATAAAACACCACAACATCCTCACCCTAAAAGCTCTAAAAAATTTACGCAAGGCCGACAAGGTGGAGATAAAAGCAGGGAAAGTTGTTGAGTTTCAAAAATAATCATGATACAATCAAATATTGAGGGCTACCCTCAATAAGTTAAATTTATGGAGAGAAAAGTAAAATTTGCACCAAAAGAATATTATCATCTGTATAGCCGTGGGGTGGAAAAGAGAAAAATTTTTCTCGATCATAAGGATTATGAAAGATTTATAGCTATTCTTTATATGATGAACCAAAATGCCCCGTTTAATTTCGCTAACTTTTTAAAGTTTCATAAATTAGAAGAAATTTTTAACGAAAAAAGAGAAAAACCTCTAGTTTCGATTTTAAGTTATGTATTGATGCCAAATCATTTTCATATTTTAGTTTATGAACATACAGAAGGCGGGATTAGTAAATTTATGATGAAAATGCTTACTGCCTACTCAATGTATTTTAATACTAAGTACAAAAGAAGCGGATCACTTTTCCTGCATCCATTTCGCTCACAGCACATTTCAGGCGAAGCACAATATTTGTGGATATTTTCTTATATTCATTTGAATCCTCTAAAAATTATTAAAAAAGATTTTGTCGAAACTGACAGTCTGGGGAATAAAAATTCCATACAAAAGTTTTTAAGTTCTTATAAATATTCAAGTTATCTGGAATATAACGGGGGAGAACGACCACGATCAATAATTCTCGACATGTCTTTAGTTCCAGATTATCTACTAAATGAGAAAGTTAATATTGGGAAATATGAAAAATGGTTGAAAAAGCCGAATATAAATATTGAGGGCTACCCTCAATATAAGAAGTAAATTTATGAGAAAGAAGTTAAAATTAATTTTACCGAATAAAAAATACGTTTCTTCTTTCGCTAAGGGAATGGAAGAATTTAGGAGTGAAAAGAAAAAAAGTCGACCAACAGAAAGTACGTTAAAATATTTCAAAAGTGTTAAGGATTTTCCTGTTTATCAGAAAAAAATGACCGATGACAGAAAAGGGACAGACTTACCAAAAGGAAGAGTGCCGTCAACTGCTTACTGGGCTATGGTAGGAAATAAATTTGTGGGCATTCTAAAACTGCGCCATAGATTGAATAAAAAATTACTAAAGATGGGTGGTCATATTGGTTATGCAGTTGTGCCGAGTGAACGCAGGAAAGGTTATGCAACACAAATGTTACGTTTAGCCCTAAAAAGAGCTAAAGCTCTAGGCATTGAAAAAGCATTACTTACTTGTGATCAGAGTAATATTGTTTCAAGAAAAGTTATTGAAAAAAATGGTGGAATTTTATTAAATAAAATAAAAGCGGAAGGGGTAATTAAATTAAGATTCTGGGTACCTGCTTAGTTGTGCTAAAATATAATTATGACTGAAAAAGCAATTTTTGCGGCGGGGTGTTTTTGGGGCGTGGAAGAAACTTTCAGAGTTTTGCCGGGTGTAGTTAAGACGCGAGTGGGGTATATCGGCGGGCATTTTGATAATCCCAAGTATGAGGATACTTGGCATGGCCAGAGCGGACATGCGGAAGCGGTGGAGATAACTTATGATCCGGAAAAGATTTCTTACGATAAATTACTGGATATCTTTTGGAAAAATCACAATCCCACCACTAAGGACCGCCAGGGCCCGGATGTTGGCACCCAGTATCGCTCAGAAATTTTTTACGAGAATGAGAATCAGAAAAACCTTGCAGAAAAATCAAAAGCCGATCTCAATAAAAGTGGCTATTGGAAGAATCCGGTGGTGACCGAAATTTCTCCCGCTTCTAAATTTTGGCCAGCGGAAGAATATCACCAGAAATATTTATTTAAAAAAGGCGAGACAGTTTGTCACTAAAATTAGTTGCTAGTTGCCAGGAATTAGGTTATAGTTATAAGCATGGTTTACTTATTTTTATTGGGGAGGGTATTACTGGGGGGTTATTTCATCATGAGTGGCTATAACCACTTTAAGAACCTAAACATGCTCACTGGCTATGCGCAGTCGAAAGGCGTGCCGATGCCGAAAATAGCTACATTTGTCACTGGCCTGATGCTACTTTTGGGTGGGTTCGGAATTCTTTTAGGAGTTTATATACAGTGCGCAGTATTATTGCTTTCAATTTTTTTAATTGTGGTGACTTTCAAAATGCATCAATACTGGACTGTTGCTGACCCGATGATGAGAATGGGGGAACGAGTTAATTTTTACAAAAATCTAGGCCTTCTAGGCGGCGTGCTTATGCT
>CAYJQS010000072.1:0-2774 GCA_964372515.1 uncultured Candidatus Saccharibacteria bacterium | reverse complement strand
GCCTGCCCGAATCGCTACGCGAATCGTTGCGGGCGGGCGTAGCATTGCGGGCAGGCTTTATTTCTTCTGTGGCAACATTACTTTCTTCAGAATTTTTTAGTAAAAAATTCTCCAGCATTTCGTTCGGCTTTTTTTCAATTCCTGACTTTTGAATCAAATCCAAAATCGAACGCAAGTCTTCGGTGGAAAAATAATCAATTTTGATCTGCCCGCCAAGTTCCTTCCTGTCTATATGCACCCGGGTACCCAGCTTTTCCTGAAATTCTTCTTCCAGTTCGGTTATTTCCGGGTCCGGCATAAATTCTTTTTTGCGCACCCGGTCAAAAGCAATTTTTCTGGCCAACCGCTCGGCTTCCCGCACCGTAATTTTTTTATAAACAATTTCTTTGAATAAAACCAACTGTTCTTCCGGGTGATCCGCCAGCATCAGTATCGGCCGAGTGTGACCTTCGGTAATTTTTCCTTCTGACAGCGCTGTCAAAATTTCTTCCGACAAGGATAAGATACGCAAAGTGTTGGAAACGTACTCCCTGCTACGGCCCATTTTTTTAGCAATTTCATTGTGGGTAAATTTAAATTCATTCACTAGGCGGAAAAAAGCGCGCGCGCGATCAACCGCATTTAAGTCCTCCCGTTGTAGGTTTTCAATAATCGCCAGTTCGAGCTTCATTAGAGCTGTGTCCCCTACGCGAATTATCACCGGCACCTGGGAGACGCCAGCAATCTTGGCCGCGCGCAGTCGACGCTCGCCGGCAATAAGTTCATACTCTGTTGTGAGCCCGCCTTCTTCTTTTTCAACTTCCACCCTGGAAACAATAAGTGGTTGCAACACGCCGTATTGTTTTATCGAATCCGCTAAATCTTGCAGACGGGCTTCGTCAAAATCTCGCCTGGGCTGAAGTGGATTCGGCTTGACCTTGTCGGTGTCAATCCAGAAAATTGAATTGGAATATAAGTTAGACATCTTTCAATTGTAATTGATTTTTTTTATAAATTCAAGTAAGATTCTGAAATGCCGGAGTGATGGAATTGGTAGTCATGCGCGACTCAAAATCGCGTGTCGCAAGACGTGGGAGTTCGACTCTCCCCTCCGGCACCGGCGACCATAAATTAAAAAATGAAAACATCATCAAAAAGTTCGATGGATTTTGAGATAAACGGCGGAAAGAAACTCTCTGGCGTTATTTATACCGGCTATTCCAAGAATGGCTCGGTCGGGCTCTTGTGCGCTTCACTCGTCAACCAGGGCACAACCATCCTCCACGGCATCGCCAGAATTGAAGAAGTTTATAGAATTATAGAAATATTAGAGGCTCTCGGCGCAAAAGTAAAATGGATTAGCTCAAATACAGTAGAAATAAATCCGCCGAAAAAATTTAATGTAAAAAATTTAAACAGGGAATCAGCCGAAAAAACACGTTCCATTCTAATGTTCATCGGACCCTTGGCGCACTTCCTGCCCTCCTTTTATATTCCTCACGCGGAAGGTTGTAATTTAGGCAAGCGCACCATCGCGGCTCACCGCTACGCGCTGGAAGAATTAGGAATCAAAGTGGCAGTGACTGAAGACAAGTATGAAATAAATTCTAAAAAATTTACCCCCGGAAATAATATAGTCATGTACGAAGCCGGCGACACGCCGATAGAAAATGTGCTAACCGCCGCGGCTTTAATCCCGGGCAAAACAACCGTGAGGTTTACAAGTTCTAATTATCAAGTTCAAGAAATATGCTTCTTTTTAGAAAAATGCGGAGTCAAGATAGACGGCATCGGTACTTCCACTTTAGTTATTCACGGAATAAAAAGGGTAAATAAAAAAATAGAATATCACAATAGCGAGGACCCGATAGAATCTATGACCTTCATCGCCGCGGCCATAGCCACTGATTCTACACTCACTGTTGCCCGCTCGCCCATAAGATTCCTAGAGCTGGAACTTTATAAATTAAAAAAGATGGGGCTCAAATTTGAAACTTCTAAAGAATACAGGGCGGATAATAAAAGAACCGCGCTGGTGGATATAACTATTTATCCTTCTAAATTTAAAGCGCTGGATGATAAAATCCACGCTAATCCGTATCCGGGAATAAATATGGACAACTTGCCGTATTTTGTTATCCCGGCAATTAAAGCCAAAGGCCAAACTTTAATTCATGATTGGACCTATGAAAACCGCGCGATTTATCTGACGGAATTAAATCGTATGGGCGCAAACATTACTCTGGCTGACCCGCATCGCCTGTATGTGGAAGGCGGCACAAAACTTAGACCCGCCCAAATTGTCTGCCCGCCGGCGCTCCGGCCGTCCATGGTCATTATGATTGCCATGCTCTCGGCTCCTGGCACTTCTATCCTCCGTAATGTATATATGATAAATCGCGGTTATGAAGAAATAGCCAAGCGCCTTAATTCTGTCGGCGCGGACATAAAAGTCATACAAAATAAATAATGAAAAAAGTTATTGTCATAGTGGGTCAAACCGCTACCGGTAAAAGCTATTTAGCTGTAAGGATTGCTAAAAAATTATCCGCCAAAGGCGGACCAGCCTCGAGCTGGAATGGAGCTGAAATAATTTCTGCCGACTCTCGGCAGGTATATAAAGGACTTGATCTAGGCACTGGGAAAATTACCAAAAAAGAAATGCAGGGTGTGCCACATCATTTGCTGGATGTGACAAATCCAAAAACTCGCTTTACGGTAGCTAGGTATAAAAAACTCGCAGATAGGAAGATAAAAGAAATAATTGCTAGAGGCAAAGTGCCGATTATTTGCGG
>CAYJQS010000071.1:0-2883 GCA_964372515.1 uncultured Candidatus Saccharibacteria bacterium | reverse complement strand
CAACCTATCGTCTGTTAACAGGTAAGCAATAGCTCGCAGTCAACCGAATGGGCTATAGTTTTTACCCGTTATGACAAAGAGATTATTGATTCCATTTCGGCAAAACAGTATAAGCGTATAGTAGAAATTTGCCGAGTTAGTCGATTTATAGAAACCGTAAAACTTTGGAAAGGAGGGGTTTTGGTAAACACAAAGAATTTTGAGTTTGAACACGAGCAGGAACGAATGCGTGCGATTGCGCGCTATCTTCATCTTCCCTATCAAGAGAGGTTTGTGAACGTAGAAAAGCCTAAAGGGAAAACTTTTGCTATTAATATGAATGTTAGCGAGGGGGTAGTGAATAGGCTAAACTTCAATTTCCGTCATATCGAAAAACTTATAAAAAAACTCCGCGAGTGTGGTTGTAGGTTCAAAGTTATAAGGGACGCTTCACAAGTCAATATTGAGTTAGTTAATTTTTATAAACAATTTTTTAGTAGTGAAATCATAGATACTCATAGTTTTCAAGGGGCATGCAAGGTAATTGACAGCTGTCATTTCTATTTAGGCGTTGATTCGGGGCTCGGACATTACGCAGTTCAATCTGGGAAGATAGTTTTTGCTTTATACTCCCTTAAACATCACGGCAAGATCCCTCTTTTCCAAAGCACTTTTCGCAATCATCTTTGCTACTTTGGCGACACTTCGTTTTCTGGGAAATTGTTATCAGATTTTAGACAAATAGAAAAAACATATGCCGACAAAAATTTATTGGGACAAATTACGCAATTTCTTAAGTACGGCAAAGGAGTGAATGTCAATCCATATAGCAATGAACGAAAAGTTTTCGCCTTGACTATGGCCTTTTTAAATCAGGATGAATATCGCGAAAATCTTGCTCGTGAAATACACGCCAATTCCGCAAGTATCTTTTTTGCCGATGAAGTTATCGGATTAAATATCAAAGAGTTGACGCCGCTACCAGGAAAGATATTTATAGATTCAATTTCGTGTACTCAAAAGTTGAATAAAGCAATCAGTCACTATCCCAGTCCTCGAAAAGTTAGCTTATATGCTAAAGCATGTTCTTTTTTCTACGGTACTGCTATGAAGGACGGCTCTTCTGATGTGGATCTGCCAACTCTGCGTTTTAGCGGCAGAATGCTACGCAAAAAAGAGCTACTTAAAAGAATTGAATTGATTTTGAATGAATTTGGTTTCAGCACAAAATTACCACATCAGACCCCGATTATTTCGACCAGAACTCGATTATTGCTGCCAATAATAAAAAATGGGCATTCGGCTTTTTTGCTGTGCTACCAGAAAGATGAGAATAATTTTCAAAAATATGAATCTAGGATCAAAATAAAAATTGTACTTGGTGAGATGAGTCGCCTAGAGCGCCAAGAACTCGAAGCTTCCCTACTAGACACAGCACGTGGTCGGCACCTACTCAAGGGAATAAAGTATTTAGAAAGTGAATCGGAGCATTTCAAGGAATGGGAAAATTTTGTTCGCAAAATCATAAGAGCGACGTCAATACTCGGAGACTTTGGCGCTAAAGGACATGTATTTATTAGAGTAGAGAAACAAGACTGTAAAAAAATAGCTGAACAAATTAATGGGTTGATGCGACATGGCATAATTTATGCAATTGGCGCACGACTTTACCCACTTTGGAACATTCGCCGTCCTCAGCATGGTTGGTTTCAACCAATCACTATTTTGGCAGAAAGTCCAAAAGTTTTTGCGAATCAGATAAAGAAGGCATTAGAAAGTCCAATTTATTCTTCTTCGCAAATGAACACTCTTAAGTCTTTATCAGACAATAAACTGTCTTCCAGCGCCGCAATCGAATTACTTGCATCTCCGAATCCCTTAATTTTTATAGAAGCATACCGCTATATTGCATTCCATAATAAGGAATTTGGTCGTAATAATGTTTTTTTTCAAGAGGAGAACTCAAGGAATATGCCCGCGAAAGGAATAGTAATTGCAATAACCCACGAGATAGACGAATAAGTTTATGGAGTCTTGCAACTGGGATGCAATTACCTCTTTCTAGTAGAGATATGCGTTGCCTTACAAAATATAATTGCTTTGTGCAATCCTTTACGGGTAGGGACATTCTCGATATTGGAAAAACAGAATTTTTTAATATGGGGGGGGAGTAAAGACATATCAACAAAAAACTTTATCAAACCATTTATTGAACGGGTAATAAAACTTTTGCGCGAATATTATTTATATACACTTGCGACTGGTCTTCCGAAAGAATTTTTATACGAGAAGAAAAAAGAGATTTTATTCGTGTATTTCGTTCAGGGTAGGGTGCTTTTGGAAGGTCCGCGAGCCCAGTCGCAGCAAGCTGCAAAATTTTTACGCAAACTCGATATCTTAAAGGTTCTTTTTCACGGAAGAGATCTGCGCGAATTTGTTAATTCGCAAACAATATCAATTAGCCAGCCTCCTACAGAGTTTTTACTTTCATGGCTTATGCGTCAAAAAACTGGAAATGGTTTTTTGCCTAAATACGCACAAAATAGTTATATTAATCGGATGGTTTTGCCATCTCATAAACATCTCTATAATTCGATTAACGAAGCTGACGGCTAATCTTCTTCGCAACTAGCCATTTGCTATAATATCCCTAATGAGCCCCTTAAAAAACCTCGACTTAATTTCTGTCGGTATGGCAATTGCAGGGATTCTTGTTCTCGGTTTTATGATTTTTTTCAGCAAATTAAAAAGTGGAAAACAGAGATTAGAAAAACTTAAAAGCGGCTTGCAGAAAACAATTACTAAGCACCTCCTAAAAGAGAACTCTGAATTTCGAAAAACCTACAATAAAATAGGTAATCGCATCCTCCCCAAAATTATATTCTGGCCATACGAGCACCCCGC
>CAYJQS010000070.1:0-2936 GCA_964372515.1 uncultured Candidatus Saccharibacteria bacterium | reverse complement strand
TTCCTTAGCCCGTGCATTTTACCGCTCATCCCCGGCTTCCTTTCCTATCTTGCTTCCACTGCGGCCAAAGACACTGAACAGAATCGAAGTGTCAAAGAAGAAGTACTCTCATAATATGCATCCTCAAAAAATCATCATTTCCACTGTACTTATTGTTGCCGTTGTCGGTGGCATCGTATACCTCGATTCGCAAAAAGCAGATAGAGGGGGCAAGGATGAAGGGGTTAGTGTTACTCCTCGGCTTATTAAAGATCTCGAGGAAGAGAAAGTTTTAAATCCAGAAGAGGAAAAACTTTCAGGAAATAAAATTACTCCGGACGCTTCTTCCGTGGTTCAGAAATTTCTTTCTTCCAAAGAAAAATCAAATAAATATAAATTAGCCAAAGAGATTACTACTCCCGATGACTTTATCAACACCCCTTCGACAAGCTCAGGGCAGGCAGAACCGATTACTATTGGCGAGTTTGTGGGGAAGAAAGTAGTGCTTATAGATTTTTGGACATACAGCTGTATCAATTGCCAGAGAACCACGCCGTATTTGAACGCCTGGTATGAAAAATACAAAGACAAAGGGTTTGTCATCATCGGACTGCATACGCCGGAATTTGAGTTTGAAAAAGTTTACCAAAATGTTCTTGAAGCCACCAAGAGAATGGAAATTAAATTTCCGGTCGTGCTGGATAACGATTTTTCAACCTGGAACGCATATCAAAATCGTTTCTGGCCAAGAAAATATTTGATAGATATTGACGGCTATGTGATATACGACCATATTGGCGAGGGAGGCTACGAAGAAACTGAAATGAAAATTCAAGAGGCGTTGGTCGAGCGTGCAAAAGTTCTCGGTATGAATAGCTCGGTAGATAAAAACTTAGCAACTTCTTCCATATCAGAAGTGGAAAATGGGGGAGAAAGTCCGGAGACTTATTTTGGCGCTTTTCGCAATGAATATTTAGCAAATGGCACTCCAGGGCTCTCGGGGGCGCAAACATTTTCACTGCCGGCAACCCTCACAAAAAACCGTCTGTATCTGGGCGGGATCTGGAATATAAATCTTGAGTATGCCGAATCGGTTTCGGATACTTCGGTTTTTTACAAATACGGCGCTAAAGAAGTTTATTTAGTTGGCGCTGCGAATACCGCGGTTGAAGTAGAAGTATGGCAAGATGGCAAGCCAGTTGGCCTCTCTGCTGGGGCCGATGTAAACGCGGAAGGGAAGATTCTGATGAAAGAAAGCAGGCTGTATAAAATTATCAAAAATGAAAAATCTGGGGAACATATTCTTGAACTACGAATCAAAGACAAAGGATTGCGGTTGTATGCGTTTACTTTTGGATAAAAATCTATGTTATTATTCTTAATATGAAAAAAATTACCCTGTTGGTTGTTTTGGTAATAGCTGGAGTGGTTTTAGTTTCTTTTGTAAAAAATAATGAGGCTGTTGCTCCGGCTAAGCTTACTGAGAAGATTACCTACACTAATGCAACGGCGGATTTAATTGTAGTTGAATTGCCATTTCCAGGAGCAGTTACCGGGAAAGATTTCAGCGTTGTAGGCCGCGCTCGCGGGTATTGGTTTTTTGAAGCGTCCTTTCCGATTGATGTTTTAGATAAAGATGGAAAAATTTTAGTGCAAACTTATGCAACAGCGCAAGATGAATGGATGACGGAAGACTTTGTTCTTTTTAAAAGTGAGCTCATAAAAATTCCTGAATCATATATAGGTCCGGCCACTTTAGTTTTACATAAAGATAATCCGTCAGACATGCGGCAGTTTGACGCTTCTATTTCATTTCCAATTACTATACAATACTAAAACAGTACATGAAAGCTCACTTCTGGCTAGTTATTTTTCTTGCGATATTACTTTTTACCCCCTTTTTTCTCTTTCCAGAGTTTTTTAGCAGTAGAGCCTCTTATGTAAAAGGCAATGAGATTATTGATTCTGTTAAAAAAATATTTAAGCCCGCTATTCCGCCACTCGATAAAGTAGCCTACGATAAAAAATTAGAAGAGCTGGCCAACAATCCGCCGCCGACCGCGCCAACCACCCCGCCTCCGGCACCCGCCCCAATAAATCTCTGGCCGGTAAGAACCGTTTATCCGAACGCAGGAGCTATTTTGCCTTTCAGCCGCATTGTGGCTTTTTATGGAAATTTATATTCTAAAAAAATGGGAATACTAGGGGAGTACCCGGAGGAGGAAATGTTTGCCAGACTGGAAGCGGAAATAAAAAAATGGGAAGTCGCTGACCCAGAATCTCCAGTAATTCCAGCGCTCCACTATGTTGCGGTAGTAGCGCAGGGCAGTGCGGGGGTAGATGGTAAATACCGTGCGCGCATGCCGGATAGTGAAATAAATAAAGTTCTAAAAATGGCAGAGAAAATACCTGCCCGCAATGCTTCAGGCATAGCTGATGCAGGCGGGAATGCGCTAGTATTCCTGGATGTGCAAGTTGGCTTTAGCACCATTCAAACAGAATTGCCGCTTTTGGAGAAATATTTAAAGCTCCCAAATGTGCATTTAGGCATGGATCCAGAATTTTCTATGAAGACGGGAATCAGGCCGGGTAAAGTGGTGGGTACTTATGATGCCGCGGATATAAATTTTGCGGCAGAATATTTGGCAAAAATTGTAAAAGAAAATAATCTGACGCCGAAAATTTTGGTGGTGCATCGTTATACCCAAAAAATGCTGACCAACTACAAGCAGATTTTACCATTACCGGAAGTGCAGATTGTGATGCACATGGATGGCTGGGGCGGCAAAGCTAAAAAGATGAATACTTATAAGGAGTTTGTCTACAAAGAACCGGTGCAGTTCACTGGTTTTAAATTATTTTTCAAAAATGATGTTTTGCAACCAGGAACCACACTCATAACCCCGGAAGAGCTTTTAAAACTTCGTCCCCAGCCGATTTATATACAATATCAGTAA
>CAYJQS010000069.1:0-2971 GCA_964372515.1 uncultured Candidatus Saccharibacteria bacterium | reverse complement strand
ATGGAAATTTCATTAAATTTGTGGGCGGTATTAGTAGCGGCTGTGGTAAATATGGCAGTCGTTTTTGTTTTATGGGGATAAAGAATTGTGAAAATGCTAAAATGCAGTTATGGCAAAAGAGCGTCCAGTAGAACAAAAATTTAAACAAGAGTATAAAAAGCTTAATTCTCTACAAAAGGAAGCCATAAATGCCGTAGACGGACCGGTGATGGTGGTGGCAGGGCCCGGTACTGGCAAAACGCAAATTTTGGCGCTTAGAATTGGAAATATTTTACTTAAGACTGACACAAAAACAGATAGTATTCTCGCCCTAACTTTTACTAACTCAGCAGTAGAGGCTATGCAAAAACGCTTGGTTGAATATATAGGCAAAGCCAGCGAAGGGGTAAATATTTTTACTTTCCATAGTTTTGGCATGAAGATTATTGAGAATTATTACCAAGTGCTTGGCTTTCCAGCTGTGCCAAAACTTCTCGACGATGCCGACACCGCGATACTTTTTGATGAAATCTTGAATGCAGAGACTTGGGAATATTTGCGACCCCGCGCAGATACTTCTAGATATTTTTCTCCATTAAGGTCGCTTATTTCACTTCTAAAGCGTGAAAGAATCACCTCGAAATATTTTTTAGCTGAAATTGAAAAGGAAATAAAAACCCTGCGCTCGAGCGCTCTCAAAAAGGACTTAAAAAAAGTAGAAGGTTTGGAGCGCTCGCGGGAAGTAGTAAAATTTTTTGATTTGTATGAAAAAACTAAAAAAGAAAAGAATGTGCTGGATTATGATGATGTTTTAGAGAATTTAGTAAAAATAGTTGAAACTTCCAAAGGTGCCTTAGCAGATATACAAGAAAGATATTTGTATGTTTTAGTGGATGAACATCAGGATTCCAGCCGCGTGCAAAATGAATTTCTGAAAGTTGTTTGGAGTAAAGTGGAAGACCCAAATATTTTTGTAGTGGGTGACGACCGCCAGCTCATTTACGGTTTTAGCGGCGCCTCGATTGACCACTTTCAAGGTTTCAAAAAAACTTTCAAAGGCGCAAAACTCATTACCCTAGTAGATAATTATCGCTCCACTCAAGTGATTCTGGACGCTTCGCATGCATTACTAAAAAGTGTAATGACGGATGAAAAACTGGTTAGCCAAAGCAAAGACCATCACCCCATCAGAATTTTTGAAGCGGAATATGCAAAGGATGAAATTGTCGCCGCTGCTATCGACATAAAAGATAAAATTAAAAAAGGAGTTAAGTTAAACGATTGCGCAATACTGGTGCCTAAAAATGCGCAGGTGAGGGAAGCGCTTGAAATTCTACATTCGGAAGGCCTAGCAGTTTCCTCGCTGGATGCTTTAAATCTTTTTGATCAGGAAGAGGCACAGGCGCTTTTTCGGGTTTTAAAAATAATTAGCGACCCGAACGATAAAGTAGCTCTGCCGCGCTCTTTTTTCGATAGAATCTCCGGGATAACTCCACTGGAGGCCCATGTTTATTTAACAGAACATAAAGGAAGCAAAACAATTCAAAGTTGGATTGCCAAGCTCTCTGTATGGCAGAATGATGTTCTAAATCATAGTTTAATAAAACTGATTAAAATTGTCGGGGCAGATTTATTTAAGGAAGAACGTGATAAATTAGTTTCCAGCAAAGAAATTTTAAATACAGTACTTACGTTAGCGACCAAAGAAGTTGAAAAAAATCCAGAACTAACTCTTAGCCAATTTTTATCATTCATTGATCGCCTAGAATCCTATGGTGAACATATCCCAGTTGTGATAGAAGCAAAAGAAGGGGTAAAAGTTCTAACCCTTCATTCTTCAAAAGGTTTGGAATTTGATTATGTTTGGATTGCGCACATGGACGAGCGGTCCCTAGTCGGCGGCAAAAAAATGGGTTTTACTCTCCCTGAAAGTATTCGCGAGAGAATTGAAGAGCGCGACATTGATGCAATAAAGCGCAAACTCTATGTGGCTATAACGCGGGCTAAAAGATTCTGCACACTTTCGTACGCGCTTTACTCAAGTAAAAATTCCGAGCAAGAAGTGGCAAAAGTTATTGCTGACTTGCCTGCCCGAAATGCTTCGCATAACGATGCAGGCGGGCCGCAAGAGGTCTTCGAGAAGTGTAAAGTTAAAAGTGTAAATTCAAAAGTGAAAGAAAGAGAGGAGAGTGAGTTATTAGAAATTACAAAATTAGTTAGTGAAAAATACAAAGATAAAAAGGTTTCAGTATCACTTTTGAATAATTTTTTCGAATGTCCCTGGAAATGGTATTTTAGGAATTTATTAGGCATGCCAGAGAAGAAATCAGAGAGCTTGGAATTTGGTAGTGCGGTGCACGAAGCTATTGATAAGATTTTAAAACTTAAAAAAATAATTTTACCAGAAGATAAAGAAGTAGCAAAGATAGTTTCCCGCTGGGCGGAAAATAGGTTGAAGGATATAGCGGAAAATAGAGAAAGTGAATACTCGGTAAGCTTTGCGGATAAAAGATTTCCTCAATTTAAAATTTATGGGCGGATAGACTTGATTGAAAAACTACAAAATAGAACGCTTCGAGTCACTGATTTTAAAACCGGTTCAGTGAAAAGAAAAAGCGAGATAGAAAAACTAGACGACGACCCCGCCTTTGGCGGGGCAAGCGTCCGAATGAGCAACCATCTGCGCCAATTGGCAATGTATTCATATTTACTTCAAAGCACACCTAAGTGGGGTAATATTAAAGTATCAAATAGCCGGCTGGAATTTTTAGAAGCCCCGCCTGCGCAGGCAGGCAAAAATCCTTCGGGTTATTTTTACGACCGAGTAATAACTGATGAAGAAATTGATTTATTAGTCAAAGATATTACTGATTATGACATGCTAATAAAAAGCGGGGAGTGGGTTAATCGTGAGTGTCACTACAACTCCTATGGCCGCGCCAGAGGACGGGCAGGCAAAAATACGGAATGCGAATACTGCGCCCTTGCAGAG
>CAYJQS010000068.1:0-3059 GCA_964372515.1 uncultured Candidatus Saccharibacteria bacterium | reverse complement strand
CACCAACATATGAGGCATTTCTGATAAGTCGGAGTACACCGGCGAACCAGAAACGTTTCTGCCTAAAGAAATAAGCAAAGGAGTAAGGGTATTTTGGTAATTTTGATGGGCAATTAAATTTCTTAAAGCGACGATAGAGCGTACCTTGTTTGGCACTTCAATACCCACCAAAGATTTGCCAGGTATAGGGGCCTCAATTCTAATTGGGTGAGCAGCCAATGCTAAAGCTAAATTATTAGATAATGTTGTAATTTTTGACAATTTCACCCCTTCTGCTGGCTTGAAAGCATATTGGGTTACGGTGGGACCCACGTTTACTTCTGCCATTTCAACCGGTATTCCAAAATTTTCTAGAGTCTTTTTAATGATGGTGGAATTTTCTTTTATATTACCCGACATTGGAGGAGATTCATTTTTAGAAAGCAAATCCAATGGCGGTAACGTAAAATCACCCTTAGAAATTATTGCTGGTTTTTGCTGTTTTTCTTTTACATCTTCGGGTCTTTCTTTTTTAAAGAGTGATATTCTTGGAGATAGCGTTTGAGATGGTTCAGATTTTTCGTCTTCTGTGCCTTTTATTTTAAAAGAAGATACTTCTTGCTTTTTGAGTATTTGCGACATAAAAGATGGCCGTTTTTCTTCTTCTAATTTTTCTGCAGGAGGCACTTCGCTTCTAATAAACTGCAAAAAAATAAAGAGGCCTATGATAATAATAGCCATAAAGACAATATTGGCAGCCAAAAGCCCAAAGCCTCCAACCAGTAACTTTGCCGTTAAAAATCCTATCCACCCGCCCTGCATTCTGGTTAAATCTTGGCTACCTAAAATACCAGAAATACCCAAAAGAGTAACCCCAATAGCCAAAAACATAGCCAATGTTTTTCCTTTCTTTTTTGAGCGTAAAAATATCAATCCTCCTAAAAAGAAAAATAGAGGAAAGGTAAAAACAACCTGCCCCACTAAAAATTTGGAAACATTCATGAAAATCTCACCGGTTGTTCCGGCTTTTTCCCAAAAAGAGAGAGCCATAATAATGGCAACCAAAAACATCAAAATAGCCTTGATCCATTTTTTTGTCCAAGACGACAAAATAGGGTTAATTTTTTTGTCTCTTACCCTGCCATTATTGTCCCTGTTTGAGTTATTATTTTTAGCCATGATTCTATCATTATAGACGCTTATTTTTATTTGTTCAGGCTAATGTTTTGATAATATAAAAAAAGAACCCCTCTTTGCAATATTCATTTGCATTGAGGGGTTTGTGTGTCGAAGAGCAACCAGTCTGGATTAGGAAGCATCAACTACCGAGTTTGACCAGTTCGACTTCGTCCGTACCAATGTCTGCGGGGGAAAGATTGGCTTTCGCCAAATATTTCCGCACTCTGGCGATGTTGTCTTGTCGAGTGCAACGCGGCAGGCGGCAGAAGACAGTTTGCAGAAAAAACTCAAACCAGTACCACTTTCGCTCCTTCCAAAAGCACCTTCCACTATTTCTTACTGCTCGCAAGTAAAGTTTCAGATGGGAACATCCGTACACGTTCTGAGCGACCTCAAAACAAGCTTGTGCTTCTGATTTGTAGCCAGTCTGTGTCAACTGCAATAGCTCTTCTTCGCTGGTGCCAATGTCGGCTAGGGCAAATTCTCCATTTTTTGCCGAATCCCTAATGGCGTTGACATCATGGCTAATGTCTCCCCATGTGCTGGCACGACGAGCACACTTGAGGTCAAAACTGGCTATTTCGAATAGCCATTCGTCTCGTTGATTCATTTCTGCTTCCCAGTCTTCATCCAACGCTTTGTCTTCAAAAGGTCTCATCATTATTCTCCTTTCAAGGTTTTCGCCATTTTTTCTTGACTTCCGAAATTGGCAGTCACAGCCAGAAAACACCGATATTCAGTATCTTTTGGCTATGACCATTAATTTCGTAATTTTGCTATATTTAACTGTAAAAGTGCTAATTCTTACTATACCTTAATTATACACCTATCCATTATTATTGTCAAGTCTCTGGGGCTACATTCTACTCCGAATCGCAATTTGTCCATCAACTCCAACCACCGTCGAGTATAATGAATGATATGGCAAAACATATCACTAACGACCAGCGAAACGAGATTTACGCGTTAAAAAGAGCGGGCCACAAACAGAAAGATATCGCCCGCCTGCTCCATAAAGATCCATCTGCCATCTCAAGAGAATTAAAACGAAACAAAAGTGAGACTGGAAAATATCTAGCTCGTGGCGCAAAACTGAAAACCAAAGCAAGAAGGACTGAAGCTAATCAACGATTTAAAAAAGTAGAACAGAATGTAAATTTAAGAAAATATATTGTTAGAAAATTGAGAAAGTATTCATCGCCAGAACAGATATCGGGTCAGTGGAATAGGGATCACAAACATCAACAAATCGGCAAAGATACCATCTACAAATTCGTGTATGAAAAACGGAAAGACTTGATAAAATATCTACGTCGCCAGAAAAGTAAGTATCGAGCGCGCTACGGCACTAGGATACGGGAAAAACAGAGGGAATTAGAGCGAAAACGGAGGATTGACCAGCGACCAGAAGTTATCAATCTACGTCAACGAATTGGCGATTGGGAGGGCGATACGGTGCGTGGCAATGGCAAGTCTGGACATATTATCACCTACGTGGAACGGCGTTCAGGATACTTAGTAGCAGGGAAAGTAGAAAACGCAACCGTAGAAAATATCAATGCTTTCACTATCAAAAATTTCAAGAAAATACCTAAAGAGAAACGACTATCAATCACTTACGATAACGGCTCGGAGTTTTCTGGATATGATATTATTGAAGAACAAACCGGAATGATTGCCTACTTTGCTTGGCCGTATCACTCTTGGGAACGTGGAACGAATGAAAATACCAATGGACTTTTACGGCAGTTTTACCCCAAGAAATCAAGATTTAATACGATTACTCAGGAACAATTAGACAAGGTCGTACGACTTATCAATAATCGGCCGAGAAAAAGATTAAACTACTTAACACCATATGAAATCTTCAAAAAAAATTGCGTTTTGGAATAGAACTCAAG
>CAYJQS010000067.1:0-3123 GCA_964372515.1 uncultured Candidatus Saccharibacteria bacterium | reverse complement strand
TAATAAGCTGGTCAAAAAAAGTACTTTGGTGGGCTAAATTATAAAAAAAATAAAAGATTGTATTATTCATAGATTCACCAATATAACCACCTATACTATACTGCCTTTTAAACTTAAATCCAAGTTTACGATTTCTTATGCATTCCCATAAAATTTTTTCTTGTTGTGTCTGTTCATGTCTTAATTCTCTGCGTCGAAATAATAACTGAGACTTATTTTTTAAGATAGTCATTGGGTTTTCCCCTCTCCTTTATAAGGAGAGGGGCTAGGGGTGAGGTAAATTCTTCGCCACTGTTAACACATTCTTAAGAAGCATCGCCACCGTCACCGGCCCGACGCCGCCGGGAACGGGAGAGACAAAACTGGCTATATTTTTTACGGACTCTAAATCCACATCGCCGACTATTGCATTACTTGCTTCAGAGGTTCCTGCATCAATAACTACTACCCCATTTTTGACCATATTTCCCGTTATATATTTGCCCTTACCTATACCAGAAATTATAACATCCGCTTGTTTTATAAGCTCTGTGCCGTTTTCTACTTTACGTGTGACTATAGTTGGGTTTAATCCTCTGAAACGAAGCAAAGCCGTCACTGGTCTTCCTACTAATTCTCCCTGCCCCAGAACAACTATTTTCTTGCTTGCCCCGAGCATCGTCGAGGGGTCCAAATCCAAACCAAGCGAATCCAAAATGGCCATACAGGCAAGCGCCGTAGGAAATCCTATCAAGGACTCTCCTTGATAAAATTTTGCACTTTGTTCTGTACCCAAGCAATCCACATCTAAATTTGAATCAATAGCATCTAATATTGCCCTTTTGTCTAAATGCTCTGGCAGTGGCAATTGCACAATAATTCCACACATATTTTCTACTTTATTTAAAATTTTTATCTCTTTAATTAACTCGGGAGTGCTGATACTAGAGGGAAAAGATGCATTGTGAAATTTTATACCTACGGATTCCGCTGTCTTTGCTTTCATCCGCACATACTGTACTGATGCCGGATCGTCCCCCACCAAAATATCGCAAAAAACCGGCTGCAACGAAAGCGCAGCCACGCCTTCTTTCACTTGTTCCAAAATTTCTTTTCTTAATTTGCGTCCATCAATAATTTGCATAAATTAACTTCCCATTCCCAAAAACTCTCTTTGCATATCCTCGCGGTGAATACTTCGAGAATATCTTCGCATGCTCATTAAAATACCAAGCCCCGCAAATTCAGTCAGTAGATGCGACCCACCATAACTCATAAAAGGAAGCGGGATGCCGGTCACCGGCAGGAGCCCCAAATTCATGCCAATGTTTACCAGTATATGGCTCATCAAGTAAATAGCAATCCCCATGCCGAAAAGGATTTCGAAGTTCGTTGCGCCAAATGAAGCGGAGTATAGAACCCGCCAAATAATTAAAGTAAACAGAATGAGAATTAAAACCGAGCCGACAAAGCCCCATTCTTCAGCATAGGCGGAAAAAATAAAATCAGTCTGCGGTTCCGGTAAAAATTTGAGTCGCGACTGGCTACCTTGGCCCAAGCCCTTGCCGGTAATTTCCCCCGAGCCGACAGCGATAGTGGATTGGAAGGCATTGTAGCCAGAGCCACGAATGTCCGCCAGCGGATTTATAAAATTTGAAATACGGGCTTTCTGGTATGGCGCAAAAGCGAAAAACCACAAGGAGGTGAAGATGACTGCGCCAGAGAGAAAAACTAAAAGTAGATGTGTTTTAGAAATTCCTGAAACTAAAACCATGCCGAGCCAGATGAAAAATATAATCATCGCCGAACCAAAATCCGGCTGAAGCAAAACTAGCACAAAAGGTATCAGGGTATAAAAGCCTGAAATGAAAATATGCTTGATATCCCCTATTTCCACATGTCGTCTAGAAAAATATTTAGCTAAAATAAGCACCAAAACAAGCTTCATTAGATCAACCGGCTGAAAAGAAAAAAGCCCAAAACTAAACCAACTCTGGGCTCCGTGAGAAATGCGCCCAATTATAAAAAGAAGCAGTAGAACTAAAGAGAAAAAAACAAACAAAGACACCAGCACGCCGGTGCGCTTTAAAAATCTGAAATCAATGAAAGAAAAGGTGAAGAAAACCGCGACGGAAATTAAAATCCAAATGATTTGCCTATCGAAAAAGTTGCCTGTGCCTTCCGCCGGTGAAAATGATTTCATGGTAAAAAGACCGGCCAAAATTATTGGGAGAATAAAAAAAACCAGCATCCAATCTATTCTTTTGAGAACTTGTTCTGCCATTTTTATCCGCCTAAATTTTTAATCATAATTTATTATTAATTTTATAACTTTTTATCTTTAAAAAAATTTTGGTGGATTTATTTTAGTTTCACGGAAAAAATATTGAACATTGGAATAATCTCTTTATAAACTATTGGTTTAGATATCGGTTCCGGCCAAGTAAAACTTACTTCCTTCACTTCTTCAGCACGGAGCACGTCAATATAAGTTCGACTTATGGAAACAGCATTGTGCGATGCATCGTAGAGGATAGCAACCACATTCACCTCCGGAATAATAAAAAGTGAATTATTTTTTATAGTGGCGGAGAGCTTGGGGCTGGTTCCTTCATCTTCTAATTTTATATTTGAGGCTAGCACTTTAAGCTGACCTACTTTTTCTTCCGAAACCTGCAACCACAGAGGACTTTCGGTGAATTCAAAAGTGGTGTAAACAGGGATGGAGTTGCCAACATCTATCGCTGGTTCAAAGATGGCAAATTTGCCTGAAGGCGGAACAGAAGTCACGCCCTCTCTTTTGCCGATATAAATATTATCCTTATCCGCAAAACGAAAACGGTAATTTATTTTATTAATAGCAGTATTTATGTTTTTATTTTCGAGATAAGCCACCGCATTATAGCGCCCCGGCACCACCCTAAAAGCGCGGGACCAAAGAACTGAAATTTCATCCACGGCAAATATGCAAGCCTTGACGCACGAGCCTCCGCAATCCACCCCCGCCTCATCTCCATTTTGCTTGCGATCAAAGCAGGTCGGCGCTTTATTCAAGTATGGATAAGCTATCAAAAAAGCAAACGACAAAAAAAACACAAGCAGAACCCCTACATAAAAAATCTGCCTTTTAAGAGCCCAGGTCAT
>CAYJQS010000066.1:0-3173 GCA_964372515.1 uncultured Candidatus Saccharibacteria bacterium | reverse complement strand
CATATTGTTGTTAATACTGAGCTTTGCTATGAACTCCAGGGCTGCACGCGCACAGGCAACTGCCAATTTTGTCATCTTTGCTACGACAACATGAATATTATGTATTCTGATACATGCCAAAACAGCCAAAACCTTTTTGGCTGCGTTTGTGTGAAGAAGGGCGAATATATGATCTTTAATAAAAAATATTCGAAAGAGGATTATCTAGCGCTCAAAGAAAAAATTATTGAACATATGAAACAAACCGGGGAGTATGGAGAATTTTTCCCGCCCTCAATTGCGCCAGTTTATTATAATGAAACTCAAGGAAATCTTTACGCACCAATGAGTAAGGAAGAAGTTTTAGCAAAAGGTTGGCATTGGGAAGAAAATATTCCGGGGACTTTCGACAAGGAGACAATAAAGAGTGAAGACATCCCAGACAAAATTGAAGATGTGCCCGACTCTTATTTAAAAGAGGTTTTTGCCTGTGTTAATTGTTCAAAGAATTACAACATTACCAAAAATGAACTTCTTTTTTACAAAAAAGAAAGTGTTCCATTTCCCAGAAAATGTCCAAACTGCCGTTACAAGCGCAGGTTTGATCTTCGCCCACCGAGAAAACTTTGGCACAGGCAGTGCATGAATAAGGGGTGCTCTAATGAATTTGAAACCAGTTATGCCCCAGAGCGGCCAGAGATTATTTACTGTGAAAAATGTTACCAGCAGGAAGTGTATTAATCCTTTTTAAATTTATTGTACTAAATTACGCTATAGCGTATACATTTACAATTTCTACTTCCCGAAAGTTTCGAAGAGAACTTTTTTTGTTTCTTCATCTATGAATTGTGTGACGATAATCATCATCTCCGTTGTTAGACCCAAATCTTTCTTTATATTTGTAAAAAGGTATTCATAAGGGTATGGGGAAATCCATGCAGAATTTTTCAAACACACAAAGTTCGCTTTCTTGAGCAAGTACCTTAGAGCCTCACGTTCATTCTTGCGATCTTCCGGAATATCTAAAATAATTATTCTCCAAAAGCCGTCCCAAGTTTGGGGCACAAGCGCATCCGCACCTTCAAGCATAATGGTATTTAATTTAGCTTTGCCTTTTTTGGTGATTTTTAGGTAACTTTGATTATCGGAATTTCGTGTTTCCGCATAGCCACTTTCTATGAGGTTTTTAAGTGCGCGAGTAATGGCATATTTATTTTTCCTCTCCCCTTGTGAAGCCTGCCCGCCTATGGCGTTCGGGCGGGGGGGAGTGTTAAAAGCGAGGGGGTTTAGAATTACCGCTGGCTTTTCGCCTAATTTTTTCAAAATCCTTTTTGAATAGCTTGACATGCTTATATGCTATCATATATACTGGATTTATACAAATAATTCGTGGTCGCAAAAACATTGTAAATTATTAAAATAACCAATAAAAACATGAGTAAAATCATAGGAATAGATTTAGGGACAACAAATTCGGCAGTAGCAGTTATTGAGGGCGGCCAGCCGAAGATTATTGAAAATGCGGAAGGTAACCGCACCACACCTTCTGTTGTGGCAGTGGCAAAAAATGGCGACCGTTTGGTGGGCCTTTTGGCCAAGCGTCAGGCGGTGACCAATCCAGAAAATACTGTTTATGGCATCAAGCGCTTCATGGGTCACAATTTTAACGACCCGGAAGTGCAGAAAGATTTAAAAAACGCGTCTTTCAAAGTTCAGAAAGGAGCGACAGGTGGAGTGGAAGTAAAGCTGGGGATTCCGCCAGCTGGCGGATGGATGCGACCGGAAGAAATTTCCGCAATGATCTTGGGTAAAATAAAAGCGGACGTGGAAGCCAAGCTCGGAGTTAAAATAACGGAAGCAGTCATCACTGTGCCGGCTTACTTCAACGATGCGCAAAGAAAGGCAACCAAGGATGCCGGACAAATTGCCGGGCTGGATGTGAAAAGAATTATCAACGAGCCTACCGCCGCGGCGCTTGCTTACGGATTTAATAAAAAGAAAAATGAAAAAATTGTGGTGTATGATTTTGGTGGTGGAACTTTTGATGTATCGGTCTTAGAAATTGGGGACGATGTTATAGAAGTTAAATCTACCGATGGGGACAGCCACCTCGGCGGCCGTGATATTGATCACAAGGTAATTAATTGGATTGCCGAAGAATTTAAAAAGACTTCCGGCATAGATGTGCGCTCCGATAAGTTGGCTCTTCAGCGCCTGGATGAAGCGGCTGAGAAAGCCAAGATAGAACTTTCTACGGCCATTGAAACTGAAATCAATATTCCATTTATCACTTCTACCACCCAAGGTCCCCAACACTTGCTTTTAAAAATGTCTCGGGCTCAACTTGAATCAATCGCGGACGAATACATTACTCGCTCGATTGAAATCACAAAGAGGGCAATGACGGCCTCTGGATTCAAGATTGAAGAAATGCAAGAAATTATAATGGTAGGCGGCCAAACCAGAATGCCGAAGATTGTGGACGAAGTAAAAAAAGTTTTTGGCAAGACCCCGAACCTCTCGATCAATCCAGACGAAGTGGTGGCGCTCGGCGCGGCGGTGCAAGCTGGCGTGTTGCAAGGTGACGTGCGTGATGTATTGCTTCTAGACGTGATCCCGCTGTCACTTGGTATTGAAACCCTGGGGGGAGTAGCAACTAAATTAATTGAACGCAATACTACTATTCCTTCAAATAAATCTCAAGTGTTCTCTACCGCGGCGGACAATCAGACTTCCGTAGAGATTCATATCACTCAAGGCGAGCGCCCAATGGCGAGCGACAATAAATCCCTCGGCCGGTTTATCCTAGACGGAGTTCCGCCAGCGCCTCGCGGTATGCCCCAGATTGAAGTATCTTTCGATGTGGATGCCAACGGTATTTTAAATGTGACGGCCAAAGATAAAGCTTCCGGCAAAACGCAATCCATAAAGATTGAAGCAAGCTCCGGCCTTAAAGAAGAAGATATCAAAAAGATGCAGGCCGATGCCGAGCTTCATACGGAGGAAGATAAAAAGAAAAAGGAAATGGTAGATGTAAAAAATACAGCGGAGATGATTGTCTACACTGCCGAGAAGGCTCTGAAAGACGCAGGCGATAAAGTGCCTGCGGATGTTAAAACAAATGTGGAAGCAAAAATTACCGCACTTAAGGGCGTGAAAGACGGCAGCGATATGGACGCAATAAAAAAATCTAC
>CAYJQS010000065.1:0-3324 GCA_964372515.1 uncultured Candidatus Saccharibacteria bacterium | reverse complement strand
TAAAAGCTATTTTTTTTCATTATTTATCTGATTTATTTCTGGCTAAAGCTTTATGCTTTTCAATATCACTGATTAATTCCATTACCAGCACCGCCGCAGGAATCGCGAGTAATATGCCCCAGATTCCTCCAAGCTCAAAACCCACTAGGGCAGCCAGGATTATCACTATCGGTGATAGACCTACCACTTTTTTTATAATAAGCGGAGCGAAAAGAAAAACTTCAAATTGGTGAATAATAAGATAGGCCCCGGCCACCGAGAGCGCGCTCGAAATTCCTCCCGAAAAATAAGAAAAAGAAACTGCCGGAATAAGAGCGACCAAAATTCCATACGGTATGAGCTCCATTATGCCCGCAATGATTGCTAAAAGAAGCGCGTATTGTATGTCGAGTAAGGAGAGCGTTAAATAGGTTAAAACGGCAATTAGAAAACCGAGGAGCATTTGGCCTTTCACCCAAAGAGCTATTTTGCGGCGAGAACGCTCCCATAAATCCACCACATAATCCTCGTAAGCGAGCGGGAAAATTAGTCTCAAGAAATTCTCGATACCTCTCTCTTGAATTGAAAGATAGAAGGAAATAAGAATAATTGATATTAAATTAAAGATACTGCCGAAAGCTACTGACAGAGTCTGGACAAATCCGCCTGAAAGATTGGCGATAAAAGCTTTGGATACAGAAAGAAGCGAAGAAAAAGAAAAATTATTTGATAAATTGGCTACCACATCCTTGGCTCCAGAGAAAGCTTCGTTTTGGAAATAATCCAAAAAATAAACCCCCGGCACATAAGAAGAAAGGGTGGAAGAAAAATTATAAATTTCAGTGACAAGAAGCGGAGCAAAAAGATAGAATAGCCCGGCTAGAAAAAACAGAGAAACAGCATACAAAATCACTACGCCAAAAACCCGGCCAATACCGATTCTGGCAAAATAAGGGACAGACGATTCTATAAAAGAAGCGATCACAATAGAGGTTAAAAGAACTAGAACCAAATCCCGCAAAAACCAGATTAGAAAAATTCCGAGCACCAAGAGGGTAGCCCGAACCATAGTGCCGGTGGAGATGGAAACAGAGGTTGAGCCGTTCCTTTCAAACATCTAGATATAATAACACAAAAATATAAAACCGAAAACTCTTAAATTTAAGTTTGAAATTTAAGCATTTTCAAAAATTTTTTCTCTTCTTTGAAGGGCCCGATGAGCGCCAGGTTTAATTTATTATTTTTGAAAATATCTTTGGCCAATTTTTGAACCTGGTTGGCGGTAACAGCACGTATTTCTCCTGCCTTATCTTCGGCACTCTTCAATTCTTTTTTCAAAAGCTCCTGCCCGCCATAAAAATTAGCAATGTCATCGCTGGACTCAAGAGAGAGCTTCATGTTGCCTATCAAGCACTCTTTTACTTTATCTAATTCTTCTTCCGATACTTTTTCAACTTTTAATTTATTGCATTCCAAAAGCACGGCGTTGATAACCTCAACTATTCTTTTGTTGTCCACCCCGGCAGAAATTTGGAAAAATCCATGATCGGTATAGGCATCGTCATAGGCGCGAACGTAATACCCCACCCCCATTTCTTCTCGAAGTTTTTGGAAAAGCCTGGAGCTCATGCCTCCTCCTAAAACCCCACCCAGTACAGCGAGTACAGAATTATATTTACTAAACAAATTATAAGTGCGCACAGCCAGAACAAAATGCGTTTGATCTGTCTTTTTGAATTTTAACAATGCTTCAGGCTTTTGCTGTATTTCTTTTACTCTCCCCATCTGGGCTTTCTTCCCGCGTTTCACCTGCCCAAAAATTTTATTTACTTCTTTTAAAACTTCCTTTTCTTTAATTTGTCCTGCCACAATTATGACGGTGGCTTCCGGCAAGTAGTGCTCATTTTTATATTTAACGAAATTACTACGCTCCATTTTTAAAATATTTTTCTTCTCCCCCGCCACATTCCATCCAGCTGGCTGGTCTTTGTACAAGAGTTTCATTATCAGGTCTTGAACATGCCGCTGGGGCATATCTTCATACATATTTATTTCCTCAACAATTACACCTTTTTCTTTCTCCATTTCCGTTTCGGGAAAAGTAGAGTTGAGGTAAATATCGGAAACGATATCAAATATCTGTCGGAAATGCTTAGCGTCAGATTTGGCATAATAGCCAGTATATTCCTGCGCCGTGAAAGCATTATAGTGACTGCCAAGCGCGTCTAATTCTTTTGAAATATCAATAGCCTTTGGCCTCTTTGTTGTGCCTTTAAAACACATGTGTTCTAAAAAATGCGAGATTCCGTTTACTTTTTTCTCTTCATATTTTGAACCAGCTTCCACCAAAACCAAAACTGTCACCGTAGGATTATCTTGCATTGGCACAGTTATTACCCGCAGGCCATTCTTTAAAACTTTTTTATGAAACCACATTTAAGTTTCTAATCTATTTTTAATAATTTTTATTAATTCTTGTTCTGATTTATAAATACCATGTCTGGAAAAAACTAAGATTCGACAATCTTCCTCGTTTCGCATCTGGAATACTACCCTGTATCCTTTTGATTTTCCAAAATTTTCTTTTAAAGGCACTACTCGCCCTTTATATATTTTATCGCTTCCAAAACCAGGGAAAATATCGATGCCGGGTGTTTCTCTAATTCCTTTCAATGTAAAAAGTTTCTCCCACGCCTCTAGTGACTCTTCTGGTGCAGAAAACCGTTTTAAATTTTTAAAATCTTTCACAATATCATCGTGCCGACAAATCTGCATATTACATCTTTGCCATTTCGCCGTATTTATTGCGATAATAAGCTAAATTATAGTCTATAATACTGTTTGGCTCTGTGGCTATCCAGGGCGCTTCGCCGTGAGTCGCCATTTTCATTTCTGAACCGCTAAATTTTTCCCATTTATCTGCGACTTCTTCAAGCATCATTAATTCTTCTTTGGAAAAAATATTTATATCAAAATCTTTCAACGATTCTATGTGCTGCTGATCGCTGTAGCCATCGGCGATTTTTCGCTTAGTGATTTTAATATCTTTTCCCTCCATTAATTTCAAAATCCTTTCTGCATGTTGAGGCACTGGCCCATTTTCAAAACGTAAATAAGAATCTCCAGTTACAGATTTGCCGTACTTTTCAAAAAAATCAAAATCAAGAAAATACAAGAGTTTCATCATCTTGAGTTTTCCAAGCGTGCCGTTTTGCACCTTCTTGGCAAAGAAAAGAACTGCATTCCTGTATTTTTTCTCGTTTATTTTAGCCATAATTTTATAACTATATTATAGCAAATCCTTAATAGAACTCAAAATCCTGTAAAACGACAAGGTCAGCTACT
>CAYJQS010000064.1:0-3419 GCA_964372515.1 uncultured Candidatus Saccharibacteria bacterium | reverse complement strand
GTGTAAATCCAATCTTCATCTATTTCGTCGCCGTCGAGTTTTTGCGCCAAGAGCCATTCCAAGTAGCCGCGGTCAGTTTTAGCAATATCGGCAATTTGCTTGCCGTTGTGTTTGCCAAATTTAAAGCTACGGAATAGTGAAGGGTGTGAAGATATTTCTATCATTTTATCTATTGCTTCGTCTTCATTTAAATTTTCTTCACTCATTATTTTTTTCTTGAGCCGCTCATATAGTTTCTCAAGCACGAGGACGTCCCCCATGGCATCATGTGCGTTGGCGTCTATTTCTATTTCTAGCAAGTAACGCAAGTATTGTAGATTATATCTATCAATTTTTTCTTCGGGGTCCAAGTGGCGAGCAAGCCGCAGAGTGCAGATAAAATTTTTTGGCTCGATGCCTTCTTTTTTTATAATTGCTAAATCAAAAGGCGCATTGTGAGCCACGACTACGCTATTTTCATCTTCAAAAAGTTTTTTAATTTTTTCTAAATCACCCGAATCTTTAAAAGAGGGTTTATCTAGAACCATTTTGTTAGTGATGTGATGCACGGCAGAAGCTTCGGGGGGAATTTTTGTTGGTGGTTTATAAAGTCCGGCAAAAGTTCTTGCCCCGAGCGGAGTCGAGGGGTCATCGGTTTTGTAAGCAATTTGGCAGAGAAAGTCCTTATCTGTATTCCCAGTTGTTTCGGTATCGAAAAATATTAATCTACTCATACACACATATTACCACAGAAAATTTATTTTTATAAAGCAATCTATCTCCGCAAGCTTGCGGAGCGAACTGCTCGGCTCGCCAGCCTGCGCAAGGCTTTCTAAAAACAATATTTTCTGTTAATATAGAGTTATGTTGCATGAACAAATAAAAAACAAAATAAAAGAGGCGATGTTGGCCAAAAATCTTGTCTTACTTGAGACTCTGCGTTCTATGGTGGCTGGTTTTACTAATGAATTGGTAGCGAAAGGCAGAAAGCCGAATGAAATGCTCTCGGACGATGAAGCACTTGTAGTAATAACCAAGCTTTCCAAACAACGCAAAGATTCAATAGAGCAATTTAAGAAGGGTAATAGAGAAGATTTGGTAAAAGAAGAAGAGGCACAGTTAGCAATTCTAGAAACTTATTTACCGAAAATGATGAGTAAAGAAGAAGTCGAAAAAATAGCCAAAGCAAAAGCGGAAGAATTGGGGATTAACGACGCAACGAAAAAAGGCATGTTAATGTCGGCTCTCATGAAAGATCTGAAAGGTAAGGCCGATGGTTCTACAGTAAAAGAAGCAGTGGATTCTTTATTTTAAAAATGTTTGGATTTGAAAATAAATCAATAAAGTTAGTGACACATGATGGGTCTTTTCATACCGATGATGTTTTTGCCTGCGCGATACTGGCTATCATGCTAGAGAGGAAGGGTGAAAAATTTGAAATTATTCGTACCCGTGATGAAGAGAAAATAAAAAATGGAGACTATGTTTTTGATGTGGGTGGAATTTATGATGCAGAGAAAAATCGATTTGACCACCATCAAGTAGGCGGAGCGGGCCGAAGGGTCCCGAGCAGAAGCGAAGGAGAAGTAGGAATTGAATATTCGTCTTGTGGCTTAGTTTGGAAAAAATTTAGTCTTGAAATTTGTAAGTCCCAAGATGTTGTTGACCTAATAGACAAGCAATTAATTTCGCCTATCGATGCGTGGGATAATGGTTTGGATTTAGTCAATAACAAATACAAAGAAGCCTCTCCTTATTTTCTGCAACATGTTTTTTTCGCCCTGCAACCTACTTGGCAGGAAGAGAATTTCAGTAAAAATCAGGAAATGTTCTCAAAGAGTGTCGCTTTAGCAAAAGAAATTTTATCCCGCGAAATAATTCAAGCGCAAGATGCAACATTAGCAATGGAGAAAGTAATTTCAGCCTATCAAAACACAAAAGACAAAAGATTAGTTGTTCTAGAAAAAAACTATCCGTTCCAATATACCCTGCATGATTTTCCTGAACCGCTTTTTGTAATTTATCCTAGAAAAACAAATAATTATTGGGGAGTGAAAGCAGTCCGGCAAGACCCTAAAACTTTTAATAATAAAAAAGATTTTCCATCTTCCTGGGGAGGGTTGCGCGAAGAAGAATTAAAAAAAATTACTGGGGTAGAAGACGCAGTGTTTTGCCATAAAGGACTTTACATGGCAGTTGCTAAGTCAAAAGAAGGGGCTATTAAATTAGCCCAATTAGCTTTACTAGAACCTAGCAGCTAGAACCTAATTATTTTATGGCCTTTATCGATGAAATGAAAATTGAGGCACAGGCCGGCCGCGGGGGCGACGGGGTGGTGCGTTTTAGGCGAGAAAAATTTGTGCCGAAAGGCGGGCCTTCGGGGGGCGACGGCGGACGAGGAGGGAATTTTTTTGTTGAAGCGGTGCTGGACGTGCATATTCTTTCAAAATATAAAGCCAAGAAAAAATTTATAGCCGGGCGGGGAGAGGATGGCGGGAATAAAAGTTTGCATGGCAAAAATGGCGAGGATCTTGTTTTGGAATTGCCGGTTGGTTCGATCATTACAAATTTGGAAACCGATCAAAGCTGGCAATTAAATGAAGTGAATGAAAAATTTTTATTACTCAAGGGCGGCTACGGCGGCTTTGGCAACGAACATTTTAAAAGTTCGATAAATACTACGCCGACCGAGTCGCGTGAAGGGCAAGAGGGCGAACAAGCAAATTTTAAAATTGAACTGGAACTTTTTGCGGACATTGGGCTGGTAGGGTTGCCAAATGCTGGCAAATCTTCACTTTTAAATACTCTCACCAATGCAGAAGCGAAGGTGGGGGATTACCCTTTTACTACGCTTGACCCCAATCTGGGTGATTTTTATGGGCACATTATTGCGGACATTCCGGGGCTGATTGAAGGTGCCTCCGAAGGCAAAGGACTAGGCGTAAAATTTTTACGGCACATCAAGCGCACTCGCATGCTGGCGCACTTAGTTTCATTTGACCCCGAACCAGAACAAGCTCGGTACGGGGCAGGAAATAAAAATTTCATGATGAAGCGATACAAACAAGTGCGTAGAGAATTAGAAAAATATGATAAGAAGCTTAATTTAGGCAAAGACGGCCTCGCTTCAAAAAAAGAAGTAATAATTTTGACAAAATCAGATGTAGTAGAAGATCCAAAAATTATTGCTAAGCAAGTTAGAGAATTTAAAAAGCTTGCCCCGGCCAGCAAAGGCGGGGTTTTCACACTTTCTTTATTTGACGACGATTCAGTAAAAAAAATCAAAGACGCTTTTACTAAACTTTTAAATAAATAATTTAGCATTTGTACGCACGTGTGTACAAATGCTAAATTGGTTTTGTAATCTTCTACGTAAAATATTGCAATCGTATTGTGCATCTGGAAGACGGGAAAATAATTCGAGAAACTATCCAAAAGCA
>CAYJQS010000063.1:0-3461 GCA_964372515.1 uncultured Candidatus Saccharibacteria bacterium | reverse complement strand
AGGAGGGGTTTAAAGGTCAGCTAGGCGCGAATGGAAACCGTGCCGATAGTGTAATAGCACAAGCTGGCTTGACTGTAAGAGGTACATCTCAAGCAGGTGGGAAACCAGAATATAGTGAACCGACCACCCGTATTAGACGCGGTGGAAGATTAACGGATAAAAGCTACTCTAGGGATAGACTCTGCGATAGAAATATTTATAAGAGTCTTGTTGTCCCTTCACGAAGTAATTTGTGAAATAAAAGCGGCTTATAACGGTGGAAATGCACAGGTCTCCCGAATAATTCTTTGAGTTATTTTGGTTCTAAAAGTGCGCAATACCGTGGGAAGTCGAGAGTTAATGCTATAATAATTTTATGGCACAAATGATGAAATTAACGAAAAAGCAAAATAGTGTTTTAATCGGCACAATTCTCGGTGATGGTTTTTTACAAAAAACCGGAGAGAAAAATGCCAGATTAAGGTTGGAGCATAGTCAAAAGCAAAAGGATTATGTTTTATGGAAAGGAAATATTTTCGGTAGACTTTTTCAAGGCAAACCAAGCTATTTGGAAAGGATTCATCCAAAAAGTAAGGAAACCTACAAATATTGTAGGTGGCAGTCGACTGCAACTCCGGCTTTTGGAAAAATGCGAAAATATTTTTATCCCATAGGGAAAAAAATTATTCCGGATAATATTGGAGAAATTTTAACCGAAAACATTACGCTTGCTGTGTGGTATATGGATGATGGCTACTTTAATAAAGTTGATCGCAATAGTTATATTTATCTCGGGCGCACGACGCGTACCGAAGCAGAAATATTACAAAAAGCTATTGAGAAAAATTTTGCAATTTTGCCTACGATTTATGATAAGAAAAATAAAGGTTATGCTTTATTTTTTGGAGCTACGGAGACCAAAAAACTCCAAGAGCTTATTCATCCATATATTATTCCATCATTACAATATAAACTCTTTGACCCCGTAACGACTTGATCACTTTTTGTGGTCAGAGCATTTATCTCCTGAACAAAGATAATGCTAACACGCCGACCCCAGCTCCACTTTTACGAAATATTTACTTATTTTTCTTTATTTTAAGATGAAATGAGTATTGAAAATAAAAAATTGTCTGCAAGACAATTTTTTCTGAATATTGTTTTGTAAAAGTGGGGCTGGGTGATGATATAGTCTATATACTAGCCAAGAAAGTGAACAGGCTAGTTCCGCCCAAGAGTTCGAATAGAGCTCCCTTTAGCAGTAATGCTAAAATGAAAAGCAGCTCAAATCGGTGGATGCCATTATGATATAATAATATAATGGTTAATACCGAGGGTAAGATAATTTATTATGGAAACTTTGAAGTCAAGAAAAGCTATAAAAGCGATTCTAACTGATCAACAAATAGCGCTCATTGTTGGATCTTTACTAGGTGATGGTTATCTAGTCAAGACGACAAGTGGGTTCGCTTTTAGGGTTAATCATGGGTTAACACAAAAAGCATATGTTGATTGGAAATATGAAATTCTTAAAAATATTACCAATTCTAAACCAAGAAAAAGTTCTAATGTATGTTATTACTTTAGAACAATTAGTCATCCAGCATTCATTCAACTAAGAAGCAAATTCTATAAAGGTAGACGAAAAATAGTACCTAAAAAATTGCTAAAAAAGGTCTTAACGCCCTTTGTTCTTGCTGTTTGGATAATGGACGATGGCTCGCGAGATGGTAATCAATTGAGGATAAATTCACAATGTTTTTCTGAAAAGGAAAATATTGTGCTTCAGAAAATTCTGTATACTAAACTTGGAATAAAAACTACTCTTAATAAAGATAAAAATATGTACCGATTGAGAATTAAAGATGAAAGTATGAGGAAATTAAAAAATTCTGTCAGTAAATATATTATTCCAAGCATGCGCTATAAATTATCCCTGTAACGACTGAATTCGAGTCTGTGTAAAAACAGATGAGATGAAGATAGTGGTTCTGATTATTGATGCAATATACTACTATAAAACGCTGCTATCCTGAAAAGGATGATGGTATAGTCTACCCTGCTAGTAATAGCAGAAATAAAAAGATATGGTGTCATATCGACGGCGGAGTTCGGCACCTCGATGTCGGCTCACCTTAGCGCGGCGGTGGAGAAGCTGCCAAGCGTTTGGCTGTTCGCCAATTAAAAAGGTACGCGAGCTGGGTTCAGACCGTTTAGGAATTAGGTTCTAGGTTCTAGTGATTAGGTTCTAGTGAAATGCGAATTCTTCTAGTCCCTAGCAACTAGTCCCTAGCTTACTGATTCTTGGACAGTCTGAACCCTCAGAGGAAAATTAAAACTGTTTTAATCGAAGACAACCAAGTACATTAAATTGTACACACGGCGGCGTATTGCAGAAATGCAGTATGGCAAGCTAACTTATATCGGCGAAATCCGAACTTAAATGAGGGGAACGCCGAGGGAAGAGTGGTTCGAAAATACTCACCATGAGTTTTTTCAAAACTCACCCGTAGAGACTGAATGTTAGCCCCATGAGTTATAAAGTGAAAAGTTGAAAGTTTTTAAAGTTGAATGCATTTGTATTTTACTTTATGAACTTTATAACTTTATAAACTTTTGACTACTGGTGATGTCACAGTCCAATCCCTCTAGTAATAGAGGATTCGTATTCATTCGTAAATTCGTGCCATTCGTAAATTGGTATCGTGTTACGAGCGAAGCGAGTAGATGCGTGAGACAGGTTGGTCTCCTATCTACTGCACTCGTTGATTCTTGAGAAGATTTGCTCCTAGTAGGCCCTTTAGGGCTTTGCTACTTCACGAAGAAATTTGTGATGAAAAAGTGGCTAATAACGGTGAAGTCTTAACTGTTTGAATTATTCTAAATGCACCCATACTGACTCGGTCCTGAGAGTATGCTGAGAATAGATTACGAATAATATAAACAAAAGATAATACCGTGGGAAGTCAAATGAGCACTAATTTTTGGAAAAAGAAAAGAAAAGGGCGCAACCGAAGTTGCGCCCGGTACCCGAATCACCTACAGGTCGTAGGAGAGTCTGGGCCACGGCAGAAGCCGGAGCCAGATCGCCTTATACCTTTCGAAGCAGATAGTGATTCCCATCTTGAAGGGAATCATCTGCGCCGGGTAGATGTTCCGGGTGATTGCGTAAGCGAAGAGCTGCATGCATCACCTCGTATAAAATAGTATAATATTTTTGACGTTTTGTCAAATCCAAAAATTAGTGTTTGTTTGACCCCGTAACGACTTATCTCTGACCTTATGTCAGAGTAGATTCGCATAACGCTGGAAAGTTTCTCTGAAAATTTTTTTGAGAAACAGGCTTATGCTTATAATACGCCAACATCCTCGCTCAAAATAGAGAAGGATGAAGATATAGTCTGCACTCCTAGAAATAGGGGAGAATGTGACGAGAGGACCGGAGTGAACTGACCTCTGGTGTATCTGCTGTCCTGCCAAGG
>CAYJQS010000062.1:0-3515 GCA_964372515.1 uncultured Candidatus Saccharibacteria bacterium | reverse complement strand
AGCCAGTAAAAAAGTCTTCTTTATGCGTTGCCCCCGGCTCGCGCAAATGCACATGCGCATCAATCAAGCCTGGAATTCGTAGAAGTGACATATGAAAAAGTTTACCACACTTGTTGGATATTTAAAAAAATATTTATTTTTTTCTTTTGACTTGTTTGACTGGTGCTTCTGACAAACTATAAGTTAAAGGCTGATTTGGGTCAGGTAAATTAAAACGGCCACCACTGGGGGATCTAATTTTCGACGAAGCCTTAGAAGCTTCTAAGGATTTTGGATAAATATTTACTCCACCTCGTGGACCAATGACGATGCTGAATTCTAACCCATCGAATTTACCATCGATTGAATCTCCTGGTTTACTAAGTCCCCTAGAACTCAGAAGTTGCCTAGCCCACGATTTTCTTCGAAGAAAGAAAGCATCTTGGGCTTTTTTGTCTGCCCACCATAAATTGTAACTGTCGCTTACAATATGTTCATTTTGCTTTGAAAGCCTAGAAATTCGTTCATCTTCTCGACGACTTGCATCTGTCTTTGTATTTCTTGGAAAACTTTCACTTTTAAATCCCGGCATATGTTATATTTTAATATTAATACTAATACTTCTATTATAGAATAAACACAATAAAAGTAAAAGGGTAAATTTATTTCCTCGCTGCGATAATCGTTGCGCAAGAACGGTTCTTGCGCATTCCCTAGGTCATATTACTTTATTTTCTAGAAGCTTTGATGGCCATATGAACGACTTTGCGAAAGGTAACGCCTTTTGTTAGTATAAAAATAGTGAACAAGTTAAATATACAAATTATTTTTGGCAGCACCCGCAAAGGACGTCAAGGCGAGAGAGTGTTTAAGTGGTTGACTTCTTTATTGTCGCAAAGGAAAGACATGACTTGTGAAATGCTAGACCTAAGAGACTGGCCGCTGCCGTTTTTTGATGAACCAAAGTCCCCTTCCCAACTTAAAGTGGAGGAATATTCCAACGAAATAGCTAAAAAATGGTACCACAAAATTTCCGAAGGTGACGGATTTATAATTGTAACCCCGGAATACAATCACAGTTATCCAGCAGTTCTAAAAAATGCATTGGACTATGTTTCTAAACCTTGGAGCAAAAAGCCAGTTGCATTTGTAAGCTACTCAGATGGCTTGGCTGGTGGAGTGAGAGCAATTGAACAACTTAGGCAAGTTGTAATTGACCTTGAAATGGTGCCTATTCGCCAAATGGTATATTTATCCAATTTTGATAAATTATTTAATGAAACTGGTGAAATGAAAGAAGATACTTATAACTCCAAAGCATCTAAAATGACTGACGCCTTACTTTGGTGGGCAAATCTCTTAAAGAAAGCAAGGGAGGAAGTTATAAAGTAAAATTTATAAAGTTATTTTTTTGGATAATTATTTCCTCGCGGCAATTATAGTTTCCGCAACATTATTTGGCACAATGTCGTAACGCAAAAATTCCATAGTAAATGACGCACGACCTTCGGTCATGGAGCGCAGGCCGGTCATGTAGCCAAACATTTCAGAGAGCGGCACGATGGCGCGAAGAACTTTATTCATGCCGCGGTCTTCCATGCCTTCAATCAGTCCCCGCTTACTCGAGAGGTTACCGGTGACGTCACCCATAAATTTCTCCGGCGTCACAACTTCCACTTTCATCATCGGCTCCAGAATTACCGGGTTCGCTCTGCGGCAAGCATCTTGCACCGCCATCGAAGCCGCAATTTTAAAAGCCATTTCGTTGGAGTCAACTTCGTGATAACTCCCATCCCAAAGTTCCACCGACACATTAACTATTTTAAATCCAGCTAAAATTCCGCGATCCAATCCCTCCTTAAATCCTTTTTCGCAAGGCGCAATATATTCCTGCGGAATGACACCGCCTTTAATGGAGTTTACAAATTCAAAGCCGGGCGAGCGCTTGGTATTTTTCGGCAAATCTTCCAGCTCTTCTTTAGTAAGGGCCTCCATCGGCTTTACTTTGATCTTCACGTGACCATAGTTGCCGCGGCCGCCGGACTGCTTGATGTATTTGCCTTCCGCCTCCGAAGTGCCGTTGATAGTTTCGCGATAGGCCACCTGCGGCTTGCCCACATTCGCTTCCACCGTAAACTCGCGCTTCATACGTTCCACAATAATTTCCAAATGCAATTCGCCCATGCCCGCGATAATTGTCTCCCCCGTTTCTTGATCGGTGGTCACTTTAAAAGTCGGGTCTTCTTGCGCAAGTCTATTGAGCGCCATACCCATTTTTTCTTGGTCGGCCTTAGTTTTTGGTTCAATACGCAGTGAAATAACAGGTTCTGGAAAAATAATCCTATTTAATTCGATAGGATTATTTTCATCACAAATTGTGTCGGAAGTAATTGTATCTTTCAGCCCCACTGCCGCGGCAATTTCTCCGGCAAAAACTTTTTTAACTTCTTCGCGATCATTGGCATGCATTCGTAAAATTCTTCCGATACGTTCTTTGTTGCGAGTGCGGGGATTGTAAACATAACTTCCGGCATCTAGGGTCCCGGAGTAAACCCGGAAGAAAATAATCTGCCCCACGAACGGATCCGTGGCCACTTTAAAAGCAAGCGCGGAGAATGGTTCGGAGTCGGATGCATGGCGCACCGCCGGCTCATCATTATCAGGGTTGATACCTTCGATCGGTGGAATATCAGTCGGCGCTGGAAGATAGTCCACCACTGCGTCAAGAACTAGCTGGACACCTTTGTTCTTTAGCGCCGAACCCGCAAAAACTGGAAAAATTTTATTTTCTATTACTGCTTTGCGTAAAACTTTTTTGAGTGTATCAAAATTCGGAACCATACCTTCTAAGTATTGCGTCATTAACGTATCATCCGTCTCAACTATTTTTTCAACAAGTTCGCTGTGATATTTTTTTGCATCAGCTACTAGCTTTTCTGGAATTTCCTTTTCGATAACCTTATCGCCCATTTCTCCTTCGAAGTAATATGCTTTCATACCGAGCACATCGATAACTCCCTCAAATTTATCTTCAAGGCCGATAGGAATCTGCATGCGCACTGCGTTTTTATTTAAGCGGTCTAAAATTGTTGCATAGGATTTTTCAAAAGACGCGCCTGTTCGGTCTAGTTTATTTATGAAACATACCCGAGGCACTTTAGCTTCATCGGCATAACGCCAGTTGGTCTCGGATTGCGGTTCAACTCCGGCTACGCCGTCAAAAACAACAACTGCGCCGTCGAGCACCCGCAGTGACCTTTTCACTTCCACCGTAAAATCAATGTGCCCCGGAGTATCTATAATATTGAAACGGTGTTTTTTATTTTTATCTGCTGGTGAATGAGTCGGTGTCCAGAAACATGTCACTGCGGCGGAAGTAATAGTAATACCGCGTTCGCGCTCTTGCTCCATCCAGTCAGTGGTGGTATCGCCGTCATGCACTTCCCCGATTTTATGGGAAACGCCAGTATAATAAAGCACGCGCTCGGTCGTGGTTGTTTTACCCGCATCAATGTGGGCAATAATTCCAAAATTTC
>CAYJQS010000061.1:0-3521 GCA_964372515.1 uncultured Candidatus Saccharibacteria bacterium | reverse complement strand
TGGGACTTTGCTGTCGAAAAAGACAGTATTTTTGTGAGAGTAAACAGGGAACGGTCTTTGTCGCAAAGCGACCCTGAAAGGCGGCAGTTATTAATAAGTATTGGTTGTGCCATAGGAAATTTATTGACAGCCGGAGATTATTATGGATTCAAAACAAACATTTCCTATTTTCCGGAAACCAACAACCAGGACTTAATTTCAAAAATCACATTTGAAAGGATAAGTGGTGCAAAAAATGATAAAAACCACTTAATTTTTTCCATTCCCAGGCGCCACACTAATCGTGGAAAATACAAAAATCAACTACCACCATCAGATTTTTTAAATGAAATAAAAGGGCTTTCAGACGACAACTTCAAGGTACTGGTTACTATCGATAGGGATAGAAAAAATTCTATTGCCGAAGTAGTTAGTGCCGCTCAAATAGAAATTATGGACAAAAACTCGTTTCGAGAGGAACTTTCCCACTATGTAAAATCAAGTTTTACAAAAAGTAAAACCGGAATGCCTGGATTTACTCTAGGAATTCCCGCAATAATTTCTCTGTTCGCCTCTAAACTAGTTAAAAAGATAAATATGGCTAGGAAAAATAAAAAAGACGATGAAGAGCTTTTAAAACAATTCACACCCAGCTTTGTAACTATTAGCGTCACAAAAGACGATAAATTGAACTGGATCAAAACGGGTCAACTCTTCGAAAAAATTTGGCTCATGGCTGAAAACAGGAATCTCAGCTGCGCCCCATTAGCTGCCATAGTCCAGGTCGGAGAATACTATAAGAAGCTACAAAAAATTCTCGGCATTACTGAGAGGCCATTAGTCTTTTTTCGGTTAGGCTATCCAAGTTCCAGTACACGCCATAGTCCTCGCCTATCATCATCAGAGACTGTGTTTGATATAATACCCGAAGGGGATTTCCTCGCGGCTCTGCCGCGATGACCTTGTAGGAAGGTTTGGAAACCCTCGGTTTCCAAATAAAACTTGTGGCGAAGCCTCGGGTCATACCCTGCGGCTCTGCCGCAGGGTAATTGATTACCCTTAGATGAGTCCACTAAAAAATCTCGAATTACTTTTATAATCCGAGAGCAGATAAACGAAGTTTTGAATGAATAAAAACAAAATATGAAAGCAGTAATTCTTGCGGGTGGGCTGGGAACGAGGCTTCGCCCCGTGACATACGAAATTCCCAAACCTCTTATTACCGTAAAAAAGAGACCAATAATTAATCACCTCATCCATCTTTTTTTGAAGCATGGTATTAATGATATCGCCGTGCTTGCGAGCGAGGGACATCGAGAGGATTTTCTAAGATGGCAGGAATACTCGAAAAGTGATTTACCCAAGGACAACATTACTATATTTTTTGAAGACAAGCCGCATGGCACATTTGGAGGGATGCCCATCCTGCGTGAGTGGATAGGGAACAATCAGTTTATTCTTTCCAACGGAGATGAACTCAAAGAATTTGATTTGCAAAAACTTCAGGAGTTTCATGAAACGCATAAACCAGTAGGCACTATCGCTCTGGTGCAAGTTCCGAATCCTTCTGAATATGGCGTGCCGATTCTTGATGGGCACAAAATTTTAGAGTTTCTCGAAAAACCAACGAATCCACCGTCAGACTTTATCTCCTCTGGTCTCTATATTCTTGAGCCAGAGGTATTTGATCACGCCGACTTTTCGAAGGATTATCTTATGATTGAGAAAGATATATTTCCTAGACTTGCTGCGCAGGGCAAACTTATTGGCCTAAAAATGGAAAATGCACGTTGGTACGATTGCGGAAATTTTGAACGCTGGGAGAAAGCGATTAAAGAATGGTAGTGAAAGCTAAAGCTAGATCCGGGGAGGTTTGTAATTTTCCAATTCTTTTATAAGGGATGATATAACATTGTTGAACTGGTCAATTCTTTTGAGAATCGCCTGGGGATTACCTGATTCTAGGCGGGTCATTCTAGGGTCATTTTTGAAATCAATTGGTAGCAGAGCAATAGGGTGGTTATCTTTTATAACCCGCAATCTGAGTATCAAGATAGAATCCCATTTGTCGCCGTACTTACTTTCGTAACGTAAAAAATAATGTACTGCATTTTTTGATAAAATCATTGGTCCAAATGCATAATCTAGATTAATACTGAGCAACTTAGTTGCTACTGTTTTACAAAACAGATAATAATAAGCCTGTTCTTTTGGATAGCTATCTAAATTTATTCGATTGAATAGTCCGAGAAAAGCTTTTTTCTTTTTCATCAGATCCAGCATTGGTTTAACAAAGCGAGGTATTTGTGGTTTTTCCGGTTCTAGCCAAAAGAAATAACTAGCTTCAGAAAATAAATCTAAAGCCGCTTGCAATGCTTCTCTCCGTACATTACCCATTCCTTTTGTTGTCTGTGGCAAAGTGATAACGCCAAATTGCTTAATCGCTTCTTGATATGAAGAGTCGCAATCTATTGATACGGCAACGCAAGGAATTCCCAAATCGTAAAGAGCTTTGCTAGTATCAAGAAAAACTTCCGACCTTACTTTTTCAATTTCATTGAAATTATTACCTTGCCGGATTGTTGTAAAAGCAACGATTTCTCTCATTGTTTTTGATTAAGGATTTTTCCTCGTGATTTAACCCCCCGATATATCAAAAATATAATATTTGGAAGCGACCATATGCGATAGCACCAACTTCGATCTTTATTTGCTATAATACTCCTAAATGACCCCCCCTAAAAAACCTCGACTTAATCTCCGTCGGAATGGCAATCGCGGGAATTTTAGTCATCGGCTTTATGATTTTTTTCAGCAAACCAAAAATTTTAACCCAATGGGATTTGGAATAGCTGTAAATTTGGATTTGCTCTCGGTGGGGATAGCTGTTGCTGGAACCATCCCACATTTTTGAACGCCGAGATTTTCTCGAATTTCAGGTTTTTGAAAAGGATGAACTGATGAGAATTTATACGGGATTAAAATTATCTTTCTTCAAAAGAACGGGGATATATTTATTGGAGCAGGATCACTAACCATATTTCAGAGATATATTAAAAAAACTTTCAAGGAGTTAATAAAAGCGGAAAAAGATAGGAGTTATTACAAGTGAAAAAGATATTAAACAAAATAATTAGAGCAATCTATATCTTGCTTGCTCCACCGACGCACTTTTAATGCCTTAATTTTCTTTCTGAATAGTTTTCGTTCCGGAGCTTTTAGATATTTATCAAATAATACTATCGCATCTAACTTTTTTCTCACGTTAGGTATTTCTTTAATGAACTCATTTCTATATATGCTCACTACATTTTCCAATTCTGGGAATATAGTTTTTAATACAGAAGTGTCAATGAGGGTTTTAATAAAGGATCTTTTATCGTGTGATTGAATTATAGATTTCAAGAGTGATGATATACAAGAAGTGTATGCATCCTTTTGAAAGTTAGATACCATTTTCCATCGCCCGATTTTTTCTTGAAGGTCTAAAAGAATTTTTCTATGCCTGCTTTTTTCAGCCTTAACTCGGCTTTTTTTCTGAT
>CAYJQS010000060.1:0-3595 GCA_964372515.1 uncultured Candidatus Saccharibacteria bacterium | reverse complement strand
ATTTTAGCATATGCATAATTTAACAACAAACAGTTTGAGGGTAATTTCTATTTTATCTTTTTTAGACATATTTTTTAAGGAAAAAAATTAATACTCTCGCATGGAGATTTGGGCGTCTACTTTTTTAATTAAATCAAGAACCACCGAGACCACGATGAGAAGCGCGGTGCCGCCAAGCGCGATAGCGGTGATGCCGGTAACGGCTCGCATCACCAGAGGCAGAACGGCAATAAAACCCAAGAACACTGCGCCTAGCATAGTAATGCGGCTCAAAACTTTTGAAATGTAGGCAGCGGTAGAGGGCCCCGGGCGAATGCCTGGAATAAAAGCGCCGTTCTTTTGCAAATTATTTGAAAGCGCTTCGGGGTCAAAGGTGACCGCGGTGTAGAAGTAAGTGAACAGAAAAACTAAAATAAAATAGAGTACTGCATACAAGATTGAGGTCTGCGAGAACGAAACTAAAACAGCTGATATTTTTGCGATGATAGGATTACCAAATCTAGACAGGAATGCGCCGATCATCTGCGGGAAAAGTAAAATAGAGAGCGCAAAGATTATCGGAATCACTCCCGCTTGATTGACCCGCAGCGGCAGATAAGTTGACCTTCCGCCATACATTTTCATTCCCCTGACCTGTTTGGCATAGGTCACCGGTATCGGCCGCTCCGCCTCCGTCACCACTACCACACCGGCGATAACCAAAATACTGGCCACAATAAACATCAAAAGGAGCGGGATTTGAGAAGGATCAAAAGTAAAGATAAGCTGACTAACTTCTGCCGGCAGACTGGCAACAATACCCGCAAAAATTACCAGCGATACTCCATTGCCAATGCCAAACTCAGATATAAGCTCTCCCAGCCACATCAAAAGCATGGATCCAGCAATAACAATAATTAAATTTGTAATTCTGTCAAAAGCAGTTAAATTTAGCAGAATATTCTGGCTCTCAAGAATTGCCAAAAGAGAAAATCCCTGAATGGCGGCCAGCGGAACTGTAAGCAGTCTAGAATATTGGGTAAATCTTTTTCTACCAGCCTCGCCTTCTTCGTGGTAAATCCTCTTGAGCGCCGGAACCATGATAGTCAGAAGCTGCATGATAATCGAGCTGGTGATATAGGGTCCAACACCAAGCATGATTATAGAGAGGTTGGAAAGTCCGCCGCCGGAGAAAATATTTAAGATACCGAAAAATTGGTTGTTGGATAAAAACTGGTTGAGCGCCACCGCATCGATGCCGGGTATCGGAATAGCCGAGAGCAACCGAAAAAGAGCTAGCATAAAAAGCACGAATAAAACTCGCTGGCGAAGCAGGGTGTCGGTCCAAATTAATTTAATTTTACTCCAAAAATTCTGCATATGATTAGGTTTTAGCAACTAGCCCCTTAATTTTAATTTTCCCCCCTTTGATATTGAGACGCTTTCTCATTGCCGAAAATTTTTCTTTCTTGCCTTTTACTTCCGGAAGAATTTTGTCTCCACTGACTAAAACCAACTTGCGGATAGACTTGAACTGATAGCCACGATTTTTCGGCAACTTCTTTATTATATCACGAAGTTCTGGACGTCTTTTATTCCCCGCGCGTGCTGTCTGCCCCTTGCCTCCGCGACCGGAAGTCTTGGCATGCTTGCCTCCGCGACCAACGATGCGGTCCTTTTTATTTTTATGTTTTCTTTTTAAATTATGTATTTGCATAAAATTTACTTCTCTTCTTCTACTACCCCCAGCGCAACTATTGGAGCTACAATGGGCGCCTTCTGATCTAGAATAATTGGTTTGGAGTATTTTGAAGAGAGCACAGATAAGGCTAACATTACTGCTTTAGCATTATTTAATTTGTTTTTGGTGCTAGAAATAATTTTCCCAGTAATATCTTTCATGCCGGCTAATTTTACAATATCACGAACTACTGACCCCGCTACTAGGCCGCGGCCTTTGTTGGGCATCAACATAACTTTGGCGCTGGAAAACTTCGCTCGCAATTCATGGGGAATGGACGAAGTTTTGGTAAGATTGAGTTTCACCATATTTTTCTTGGCATTGCGAAGAGCTTTATTTATTGCAAGCGAGGTGTCCCCGGCCTTACCCAAACCTAAACCCACCGAACCCTTTTTGTCTCCAGCGATAAGAGCCACACTGAAAGAAAATCGACGCCCACCTGCCACCACCCGAGTGACGCGGCGAATGCTAATGATTTTCTGATCAAACTCCGGCTTGGGCCGGCTGAAAGATTGACCCCGGCGTCCTGTATTCTTTTTTTCTTTTTCTTTTTCCATTTTTAAAATTTAAGTCCGCCCGCGCGCGCGGCGTCAGCTACTAACTTAATCCGGCCAGTATATTTAAATCCATTTCGATCAAAAACAACTTTATTGATTTTTGCTTTTAGGCAAACTTCCGCAATCATCTTACCAACTTCCTTGGCTCTTTCTGTTTTGGTTCCCTTCTTTGTTTTTACGCCCGCCTTGCTTAGTCGAGGCAGGTCGCTTGCTTGCGCCAAAGTTTTACCCGCCATATCATCAATTACTTGCGCATAAATAAATTTATTGGAGCGAAAAACCGAAAGCCTTGGACGCTCTTGGGTGCCTTTTATCCTTGCTCGGATTTTTGCTTTCAATCTTATTCTTTTGTCGTTTTTATTCTGCATTTTTTTTATAAACTTTATGACTTTCTACTTTATAACTTCTAGGCCGTCTTCTTGCCCTGCTTGCGTCTGATAACTTCATTTTCATAACGCATACCCTTACCCTTGTAAGGCTCTGGCTTCTTAAGCGCGCGTAGACCAGCGGTAAAACTACCTACCAACTCTTTATCAATTCCAGTGATAGAAATATTGTTCTTCTCTGCTGTGGCCGTAATACCTTCCGGGATTTTAATTACCACCGGATGTGAAAAGCCTAGGGCAAAATGTAGCTCCTTGCCCTTAACTTCAGATTTAAACCCCACTCCTTCTAAAATTAATTTTTTCTGATATGGAGACTCTACGCCCTTAATCATATTTTTTATATGGGAAGCATAAGTGCCCCAGAGGGATTTTGAAAACTTGTCGTTGCGCTTTATATTCAAAGTAATAGTTTTATCTCCCAGCGTGATAGTAATGTCATCTCGAAAAACTTTTGTCAGTGTTCCTTTTGGACCCTTCACGGTTAAAGAATTGCCACCAGAACTGACACTCTGTGTGACTGTAACTCCATTTGGTATTTGTACTTCTTGTTTGCCGATTCTTGACATATATTTATTTACCAAATTTTAAAAAGCGCTTCACCGCCGACCTGTTCCTTTCTGGCTTGCTTGCCTGATAAAATTCCTTTTGGAGTTGAAAGTATTAAAAGCCCAGAGCCATTTCGCACGGAATGAATATCTTTGAGGCCAAAGTAAACCCGGCGGGATTGTTTGGAGATTCTCTCCACTTCTGCAATCTTTGGCTTCTTGTCTACATACACTAAAGATATTTCAAGTAAAGGCATGCCTTTTTTTACTTTCTTTGATAACTCCCCAACATAGCCCTCCTTCTTTAAGCACTCCGCAATCGCATTTTTTAATTTAGAATATGGAAATAGAACTGTTGGCTTGCCTGCAAGGCTACCGTTCTTCATC
>CAYJQS010000059.1:0-3609 GCA_964372515.1 uncultured Candidatus Saccharibacteria bacterium | reverse complement strand
CACTCTGTTCGGATAGAAGTTTTACTTCAACATCAATATTATTCTTTTTCAGACTGACACTCCATAAATACGGTAGGCCTTGATAAGTATCATGAATAAACTGGCTATATATCTTCATTCCTTCTTCGCTGTATGGATCTCCTGATTCCAATTGATCACAGGATTTTATTTCGGAACGGGCCAGGGTTGAAATATTAATTTTATTAACAATCGGTGGACATCCGCGGCCTCCGTTGTCATGCACAGTGTAATAAACAGAATTATCCGCCTTATTAAAAGCAATCGAAGAAATATAAGTCGGCCCGCCTGTGGTAGCTAGCACGCCATTTGCCATGAGAAAAATTCCGATAGTAATTGAAAATATTATACTTTTTTTCATATGTATAACTCTGAAATAATTTCGACTGGTTTATATAATTAATTATAACTTATTCCATTCACCTGGGGAAATACCGGCTTGGCGGAGGATTTCGGAAAGCAGGTGTCTTGAGATGTCGCCTCGGTGCAGATTTGGGATTATAAGTTTAAAATTTCCCTTTATCATAAACATATGCCGTCCACCGTAATGTGGTCCAGTAAATTCAAAACATCGAAGGTTTTGAATAAGCTTTTTTACTGAAATCGGTCTAGGCATCTTTGAAAACAGAGTGCGCTAAAGAAAATTGAAATCCTGGAATCTTTTTATCTCGTTTAATAGACAGTACTAGCCAATCTTCAAGGGCTTCTTGGAGTTCCTTTCGACACATTTCTAAAGTCTTAGCATTCGCCCACACACCTCGAATACCCGGTATTTCGCCGAAATAAGTTTTATCCTTTAAAAGCTTGTATTTTGCAGTGTTTAATTGTCTACTTATAAAATCTGTTAACATAAGTTTATTATAGCATAAAAATCCCGATACCAAAAAAGATGTTAAGGAAAATTTATTTACATCTTAATTCTAATAACTTCGACTGTTATATATGAGTATTATACCTCACCCCCCTGCCCCCTCTCCAAATTTTATTTGGAGAGGGGTGGATGCCAATTAATATTGGCAGACGGGGTGAGGCAATCAAAAAAGACACCTTCACAGGTGTCTTTTTTGCTATTACTAGAACCTAGCCAGATAGAGCCCAAAGACTCTACCTGGAAGAACCTAATTTACTAGCCTCTATGAGAAACTTCTTCTCCCACTTTTGCAATAAATCTAGCAGCTGCATCTTTGCCACCCAAACCGAAAGCTAGAGCGCCGCCGAGCGCTAACATCCCAACGATTCCATTGAAAAGAGTGCCCATATACGCGCCTAGGCCCAAGTTGCCCAAGGCAATAATAAAAGCAAATACCCAAACGGAATACTTTGCTAGAGCACCAAGCATATTGGCTGAACTTAAGCCCATAGTTTTGGCAGAAGCTGTGACTGTTTTAGAAAGACCTTCAGAAACAAAAGTAGCAACTACTAAAACAAGAGCCGCCAAGATAACTTGAGGCAAAAATCCAAGCACATCAGTTTGCAAGAAATCTTTTATGCTCCCTAGGCCAACTAATTCAAGTGAAGGAATAAGAAAGACAACGACTACAAACCATTTTACCAATTGACCGACAAAATATCCGGAATTTAAATTCATCCCGGCACTTTTTAGAAATTCACCTCCTCCAACAGAATCAAGGAGTTTATCAACCTTCAAGGCGCCAAAAACATGTTCAAATGCTTTAGCAACCATATTACCCAAAACCCAACCGACAATAAAGAGGACAACGGCTACCACAAGTTCGGGGATAAATTGCACAAGACTCCACCATAAACTCATCAGAGAGTCATTGAAAACATTACCCCATGTATTCCAAACATTAACTTCATTCATAAATAATTTCCGCCAGAGGCGGATCAGCCTATGGCTGAAAATTAACCACTAATAATAAGACTTTTTAAGTCCCGACGTTTTGTCGGGATCCCGACTCTTCCGTCGGGATTTCGACCTTATAAAGCTCTAGATAGTATTATACCAAGTTTTAAGCCTTTTTTAAAGCCTGTGTGGATAACTCTTTAGACTGTAAAAGGACTTCGTGGGGAAAATCTAGTATGTCTCGGACGAGCTTGTCGTACATATTTACCCTATAAATAAACTCTTTAGTGTTAAAAACAGCGTAGACCAGCTCGGCCCCGATTTCCGCTTCAAGTTTGCGAATTTCTTCATCTATTTTACTTTTTTTCATACCATCCCCAACAATCAATAAATCAACTCGGCTATCCTTGTTTTTAATGAAAATACCAGAAATAAGAATAAGCTTGACTCGGCCAGCTTTTTTAAAACTATTGGCCATGGCTTCTTTATTTAGGGTATCAGTATTTATCAGAAGATCTTCGATTTCGGAAGTATATTTAAAGAGAGGATTGAAGATCCAATCGCCAGAACGCTTTTTAACAAAGCCGATAGAAGCAAGTAGTTTGAGTTCCCGACGAACAGTTCCAGAATCCACTCGGCTTCGCTTAGCAATATCTTGGCCCTTGAAAGCCTTGTTTTTACTGAGCAAAAAAAGCCTCATGACCTTTACTCGAGCCGGACTGCCTAGCATTTTGCCCAGAATTTCCATCTGTAAGTTATACTGCTTTTCCCTAAAAAACACAAGTAAAAGACAAGCGCTATTTATTTAGAAATGCTCTAACTTCGGGTCCCACAATTCCATCATTTTTTAGATTATTTGCAAGCTGAAATTTGATAAGAGCTCCTTGTGTTTTGGCGCCAAATTTTCCGTCAGCAGTACCAGCATCGTATCCAGCTCCATTCAAGAATTTCTGAAGTTCCATAACTTCATTCCCCATTGAACCCTCTTGAAGTGGTTGCGTAAAGGTAAAAGTTTCTGCGCCGAGAACATTTCCGCCTATTGTTGTAATACTCGCTGAATGGGGGCTACCATGAGAAGTAACTGTAAAATTTACAGAGTTGCTTGTGCCATTGGCATTGATGACGGAAACTTCATACTTGCCGGGCTGGGTCATAGTAGCCGGAGTCAAACATGCGGGCTTAGAGGACCAACAGGATAGATAGTTACTGGAAGGAACATTGAAAACTATAGTTTTGCCATGGGAGGAGTTTAAACTGTAGCTAGGATTATTTTCACTGCCCAAACCGCCGAATTTAATTTTGTTGCCAGTCGAAGTAAAACCGTGTCCATTAATGGTAACGCTTGTGCCGACGACGCCAGAGGTCGGAGAAAGCGAAGAAATTATTGGAGCATCGGTATTTGTCGCCGGATCCACGGTCAAAGTAAATTGCTTAGAAGCAGATTGAGGGCCAGAGCTTACGGTCACACTAAAAGTAAAAGTATATGGAATTGTTTGCTCAATACCATCAATATAGACTTTTGCTGGAGTACCAGTAATACGGATTGAATTTCCATGGGATGGACCAAAACTAAATCCAATAAGTGGAAACCTACTGTCTACACTCCAGTTGTAACCATTAGAAGAATCAACTCCGGAGGTATTTAAGGTAGCCGAATATGGTTGTCCAACTTTCGCATTAGGAAGTGGAGAAGATGTGGTGATAGTAAGAGTAGGAGTAGGAGTAGGAGTACCACCACGACAAGGTTGACCGGTTGTTATGCTAAAGCCAGAGAATGAGGTACA
>CAYJQS010000058.1:0-3724 GCA_964372515.1 uncultured Candidatus Saccharibacteria bacterium | reverse complement strand
TAGAATTTTTTGACCTCTCCGACAACGATGCCGCTCAGAATCCTGTTGAAGTAAAGTTCTAAATGGCTACTTTATATACCCAGCAATCAAAAAATATCACCAAGACCTGGATTTTAATGACCACGTTTTTTCTGGTGGTAATGGGTTTGGGTTGGTTTTTTAGCTATTACTATGGCGACCCGAATATTCTTTATATTTTTGTAGTTTTTAGTATTCTGATGAATGTTTTTTCCTATTGGTTTTCCGACAAAGTGGTTATTAAACTTTCTGGCGCGAAGCTGGCTGACAAAGCTCAGTATTTTGATCTCTACACCATCACCGAAAATTTATGCATTGCCGCAGGGCTACCGATGCCAAAAGTTTATGTGATAGATGACCCGGCGCCGAACGCTTTTGCCACTGGCCGGAATAAAGAGCATGCGGTGGTGGCGGTGACTACGGGACTGCTTAAAATTTTAGAGAAGAATGAACTGGAAGGAGTAATTGCGCACGAACTTTCCCATATCGGTAACCGGGACATGCTAATCTCCACGATTGTGGTTGTGCTGGTTGGCTTTGTAAATATTTTGGCGGATGTATTTTGGAGGAGCACTTTCTACGGAGGCAGGGGAAATCGCGATAATAAAGCGGGTAGCGCCCTTGCCGTTGTCGGAATTGTTTTTATGATTTTAGCGCCGATTTTTGCCCTGCTTATTCAGTTGGCAGTTTCTCGAAAGCGGGAATTTCTAGCCGATGCGTCCGGGGCACTGCTATCTCGCTATCCGGAAGGTCTGGCTAGCGCGCTACGTAAAATTTCGGAATATGGCAAGCCCATGGCTCGCCAAGCCGGCGCTATTGCACACCTGTATATTGCCGACCCCCGCCCGCATGACTCGCATCAGCCTGTCGGGCAGGCTAAAGGCATTAGTTTTGGCAGGAAAATTGGCGGACTTTTTGCCACCCACCCCAGAGTCGAAGATAGAATTAAGGCTTTGATTGGCAAGTAATATTGAGTTATACTCTCTAAATATGGAAATTAAAGATGTGGAAAACCTAGCAGAGCTTGCTCGGATTGAGCTCCCCGAAGAAGAAAAAAAGCAAATCCTCAAAGATATGGAGGGTATTTTAGAATATGTCAAACAAATCAATGAAGTTAAAATACCAGAAGTTAAATCGAGTTATGCGCTTTATAATGTCTGGCGAGAGGACCAGCTAGAGTTGCGAGAATTTTCTAAGGAGTCTATTAAAGAACAATTTCCCGATTCCCAAGACGGTTTTTTGAAAGTAAAAAAGATTTTATAGTTTTATGATTGATTTAAAAAATCTTACAATAGAAAAAGCGCATGCAAACTTAAAGGAGGGCGTTTATACCTGCCGTAAATTAGCAGAAGCGTATTTGGAAGTTATTAAAGAAAAAAATTCTGAACTTAATGCATACTTAGAAGTTTACGATGATGTTCTAAAGCAGGCTGATGTTGCGCAGAAAAAATTCAAAGACAGCACAGCGACAATGCTTACCGGCATACCAATTGCTATCAAAGATAATATTTTATTCGAAGGTCATATTGCTTCCGCTGGATCAAAAATTTTGAAAAACTATACAGCTACCTATGATTCTACGGTAATAAAAAAATTAAAGAATGCTGGGGCAGTGATACTTGGCCGCACGAATATGGATGAATTTGCTATGGGAGTTTCTACAGAAAATTCGGCCTACGGCGTAACTAAGAATCCCTATGATACAAAAAGAGTGCCCGGAGGTTCTTCCGGAGGTTCTTGTGCGTCTGTTGCAATGAATGGGACCTTGGTTGCCCTGGGTTCGGACACTGGCGGCTCTTGCCGGCAGCCTGCTAGCTTTTGTGGAGTGGTGGGTCTGAAACCTACTTATGGATCGGTTTCTAGAAATGGGCTTATTGCTATGGGATCATCGCTTGATATTATAGGTCCAATTGGTAAAAGTGTTTCTGATGTTGAAACTGTTTTTAATTTGATTAAGGGCTCGGACGAAATGGACAGCACTTCCACTTTCCCAAATTTAAACAAAAAAAATATTTCTGACAAACTAACTATTGGAATCCCTAGAAATTTTATTAAAGAAGGGGTGGACGAGAGAGTAATTTCTAATTTTGAAGAAACTATTAAAAAATTAAAATCCCTTGGTTGTGTAATTAAAGACATAGAACTTCCTTTTGTGAAATACACAGTGCCTTCTTACTATATCATTACCCCCGCCGAGGTTTCAGCTAATTTGGCTCGATTTGATGGCATGCGTTATGGCTACAGCGTAGAGAGTAAAAATTTAACGGAGGTTTATAAAAAAAGTCGCGGCAAGGGTTTTGGCAAGGAAGTTCGCCGACGCATTTTACTCGGCACCTATGTTTTATCTCACGGTTATTATGATGCGTATTACAATAAAGCTACAGCAATCAGGGATTTAATTACAAATGACTACAAAGGGGCTTTTCAGAAAGTTGATTTGATCCTAACTCCCACAACCACCGGGCCGGCTTTTAGAATTGGCGAAAAAGTTAATGATCCGGTAAAAATGTATTTAGAGGATATTTTCACCGCCCCCGCTAACATGACTGGCCTTCCGGCAATTTCTATTCCATCCGGTTTTGTTATAGAAGAAGGGAAGAAACTTCCACTGGGAGTTCAATTTATAGCTCCACACCAGAGAGAAGATTTGCTTTTTGAGATAGGAAAAAAATTTGAAGCGATAAGATAAGAGCCTGTGTTATAATTGTTATATGGATACTCAATTATTAAATACAAACATTGCTCTTGAAGATCCATCTTTCACCTATAAAGTTTTAGATCCCGGCTTTTGGTTTGACCGCATTGTTATCTTGCTCAGATGGCTTTTTAATCTTATTTTTAACCAGACCACCGGAGACCTGTTGCATGGGATAGCGATTTTTCTTACCTTATTTTTTATTGCTATTATTGCTTATAGCGCAGTGCGCATGTTTGAAATCAGAGCGAAAGAACATAAGCATCTACAGCATGAAATTGCCGAATATGCCCGCCGACAAAAGGAAAGAGAAAAAAAACTTCAAGAAGGAGAGGGGATTTCCAAAAATCCAAGATGGGTAAAAGTTATCAATTATCTTTTATCTGTAAATACAAATGATTGGAAACTGGCGGTGATAGAAGCCGACGCGATGCTTGATGCTCTGATGGTGGATTTGGGTTTCAAGGGGGAAAATTTGGGCGAGCGATTAAAAAATGCGGATAGAGATAAATTTAGCAACCTTACCGCTGCTTGGGAAGTGCATACCATCAGAAACAGAATAGCGCACGAAGGCTCGGCTTTCGACCTCTCTTTGCATGAAGCCAAAAGAGTGATTGCTCTATACGAGCAAATCTTTAGGGAGTTTGGGTATATTTGACCTCACCCAGACCCCTCCTGACCTCCCCCGCAGGAGAGGAACAATTTGATTCCCCCTGATAAGGGGGAACACAAGGGGGTTAATTGTTGCGGGAGGCCGATTCGAACGGCCGTCTCAAGGTTATGCTTTACCACTATAGTTTTCACTACCCTAAAATTTTTTTGGGTTTGTGGTCTGGACTATACCATCTCCTATTTTGAAAAAATCAAAATTAAGGAGCTCATCATCTAGTCTCTACACATTTATCTCCGACCCAGGTCGGAGAATTTAGCTCGGAATTGTCTTTCCGTCAATTGACGGATAGGATTTCTCCGAATTTGGCGAATGCGCACCTCAAGGTTTCCCAAGAGGGG
>CAYJQS010000057.1:0-3837 GCA_964372515.1 uncultured Candidatus Saccharibacteria bacterium | reverse complement strand
ATTGAAAAGGACGCGCGAGACATTCATTGTCTCCCTTGCTTGGTGCCACTTCCACCAAGATGGGTAGAAGGCATAGTGGATCGCGCGTCCCCCATCAAGGCCCGTCGAGCACAAGCTCCGGGCCTTTTCTAATTTATTTAATCTATTTTTTGCTATACTATTACAAATGTCAGAAATAATTCAAACATACTCGGAGATAGTTAGAGCTTATCTTGAAATCAATATTGCTCTAGCGCCCCTTATTTCCATATTTTTAAGAACCGCTTCGGTAGTTATCGCTCCGATTCCGGGAACTCCCATAGACTTACTCAACCTTGCTTTTTTTAGTAAGATGGCTGGCTTCATATATGCCGAGATAAGTATCATGCTTGGAAGCTGTATAAACTTTTGGATAAGTCGAAGGTTCGGCGAGTCAACAATTAAAAACTTTGTACCCATTGAAAAAATACATATTTGGGAAGAAAGAATAAAAGAGAAAAGCGGGTTCTGGGGGTTGGTTTTTGTAAGAATGGGCACAATTTTAATTTTTGACTATTTAAGCTATGTGGCCGGGCTGACCAAGATGAGCTTTCAAAAATTCTTCAGTTCTTCCCTACTTGCCAGCATTCCGCCCATGGCCGCCTTTTATTATTTCGGCGGGCTGATCGTCGGCACAGAGTTATTTATCACGCTAATTCTTCTGGTTCCTTTAGTGACTCTTTTTTCTCTCTTCAAGAGACGAAAAATATTTAAGGGGTTTTATGACTATATCGACATCAAAGCAAATATAGAAAAAATTAACGACTTAATAAATAGAAAACCAAAAATATAACGCCCCGCCCAAAGGACGGGGTAAAAAACAGAACCCCTCCGACCAAGGTCGGAGGGGTCCTGCGGCACACACGCTGTTACGATTAATGTAAGTTTTACCTTACACTCACACCCCGAGTATAGCATACTTGAAAAAATAAAGCAAATGCGATAGAATATGGAGGTAGGTGTTGGATAGCTACTCTCCGACTTCGGTCAGAGGGAGGAAAGTCCGAACACGCATTTCTGGCTCCGGTCAGAATTAAATGTAATGGGTAATACCCATCGTCCGCAAGGATCGAGGTGCGAACAGTGACGAACCGATTTAGTTCGGGTGAAACGGCAAAATCCTTACACGCGTGCAAGATCGTGTCCAGCCCCACTTTTATTAAAAGTGGGGCTGGGAGAATCGCTTGATCCGTCTGGTAACAGACGAGACAGATAAATTGTTATCATTCCGTCCGCCAACTGGCGGATCGGAAAACAGAATTCGGCTTATAGACACCTGCGAGAAAAATGAGAGTCCCCCGCCCAAGGCGGGGGATTTTCTTTTTCTAAAACGTTGTGTTATTATATTTTTATGCTAAATTTTCCAACCTTAGAATTTATTCTCAATAATTATAAAAACTTTAATGCTCGAGCAACTCGAGACGCTTTGATCGCCTATTGGAAGCATATAGAGGGAGGCGGGAAAATGTTCTGGGCAGTAGCTGGAGCCATGTCCTCTGCGCAGCTTGGTATTACACTAGCACCCGCTATTAGAAATGGCCTTATCCATGGCCTGTCGGTCACTGGAGCCAATCTTGAAGAATCTCTTTTCCGGTTGGTGGCCCATGATAATTATAAAGATTTTCCTGATTACAGATATTTTACCAAAGAAGACGATATGAAAATCCTCAAAAATAGAATGCGCCGAGTGACCGATACCAGCATTCCAGAAGATGAAGCATTCCGCGCTGTAGAAAGTTTAATAGTACCTGTATGGAAAAAAGCAACGAAAGAAGGTAGTCGTAAATTCTGGCATGAATATTTCTATAATTTAATTCAAGTGATAGACAAAAAAAACCATAAGGGTAAAGCAGATGAATGCTGGCTACTCGCCGCCGCGCAAAATAATATCCCGATAGTTGTGCCTGGTTATGAAGATTCTACTTTCGGCAATATCTTTGCTGCATATGTAAAGCAAGGCGATACTAGCGCGTCTATAGCAAAAAGTGGCATAGAATACATGGAAGCATTTTATGACCAATATCAAAAACTCTCTAGTGGAAAAGGAGTAGGCTTCTTCCAAATCGGTGGAGGAATAGCTGGAGATTTCCCGATATGCGTCGTACCGTCGCTCAAGTATGATATGGAAGTTTCTGCAAAGCCGTGGGCATACTTTTGTCAGATTTCAGATTCCACGACCTCATATGGCTCATATTCCGGCGCCACGCCAAATGAAAAAATAACTTGGGATAAACTAACCAAAGATACTCCGATGTTTGTCATAGAGTCGGATGCGACCATAGTCGCTCCGCTTATTTTGAGCGCACTTCTGGAATGCAAAGCCAATCCCAGGGAGGCAAATAAATTAATAAAAAAACATACAACTTGATTATTGATTCAATTTATTTTGAAATTTATGCGCTAGCATCGTGTAAACTAACTGAGCGGCACCATATTCAGTAAGAACAGAATCGTGCGTTGGAGAAACCTCTACGATATCAGCTCCTACTAATTCGTATTTTAAAATGCTTTGTTCTATCAAATCAACTCCATAGTACCAAGAAAGTCCGCCTGGAACTGGTGTGCCGGTGCCGGGCATGACGCTCGGATCAAAGCCGTCCACATCAACGGTGATGTACAGATATTTAGTTTTAATTGATTTTAATATTCGAGAGATAGCTATCACTTTTTTCCCATTGCCCCATTCAAAAACCGTAACATTATTTTTTTTATTACTAAAATATTTGTATTCTTCTTCGGAGTAAGTTCGAATGCCAACTTGAACAAGCTTGTATCCCAACTTGCTCGCATGATGCATGACTGTAGAATGGGCAAGTGCGGAAGGATTTTTGCTATAATCACTATCATCACTTCTCAAATCACAATGTGCATCTAGCTGTAGGATAGTAACGTCTTTGGGATTGTATTTTTTAGCTAAAGCTTGAAAATATCCAATGGAGACAGAATGTTCGCCACCCAAAAGAAAAACAAATTTATTCTTCTCCATAAGCTCACTACAGTTATTTTTAATCTTTTTTAGCGTATCTTCCGGTGATAGATTTTTCAAATTTCCTAAATCTAAATGAGCGGTTTTAATAAAGTCGTTTACGCTAACCTTAAATTTCCTATCGAAAAATTCAATCTGATTACGAAGACATGCGACAACTTTCGCCGGACCGTTTATGGTTCCTTTGCGGCTGGAGGCCGTCTTCTCATACAAAGCGGACACGAGCACTACATCCGCCTCATTTATATTTTTTGTGTTAATTATTGAATCTATCATTTTAATTCTTCCAAAATTGTAATATAAAAATCTTAAAAAGCAAATCGCGCTTCGTCTCCGAGTTTTAAATTATGCGTTTCGGAAAATCCAGAAACAACTTCTAAAACATACAGAGCATTTTCTTCCGGCCCAAAAGTTGCCGGGTATGATTCCGGTGTTGCATTCTTTTTTATATAAACTACTTCCAAATTCTGATTAATCCAAATTATATCTATCGGAAAATTCATATCTTTCATCCAAAATGTGTATATGCCGGAAGAATCAAAAATAAATAGCATGCCCTCGTCTTCTTTCAGGCTCGCTCTACCGGATAGGCCTTGAGTGCGGGCTTTGGGAGTATTGGCTACATCAACAATAATCTCTGTGCCAGCAATTTTTACTATTTTTATATTTGCCGGACGAAATACCCTAAATTCCTGCCAAGTTAAAAAAAATAACCCAACGAGAAAAACAATGACTATACCAAAACTCAAAAAATTTTTCATGGTTCTATACTATCACCATGACCCTGCCTTCGACTAGCCCTGAGGGGCCACTCAGGCCCTCGAACGGGAGTT
>CAYJQS010000056.1:2843-3901 GCA_964372515.1 uncultured Candidatus Saccharibacteria bacterium | reverse complement strand
ACCGTAATGCGCGACTCTTCTAATTTTTCTTTTAAAACTTTCACTAAAGTTTGTCTGGTTTCAGTTGTAAGTTGGGGAAAAATAACTCGGATGCCAGCTTCGTCGGTAGCCACTGAAAGACCTAAATTAGCAGTCATGATGGCCTTTTCAATATCTTTAATTTGATTTTTGTCCCAAGGCGCAATACGCAGAGTCTTCGGATCCTCAATAGAAATTGAAGCAACATTCTTAAGCGGCACATGCGCGCCATAAGATTCCACCGAAACGCCGTCTAAGACCATCGGCGATGCCCGGCCAATATTAAGCTGGCTGTATTCTTTGTTTAAATGTTCTTCGACTTTTTTCAGTTCGGCTTTTAAAACGGAAAAATTGTATTGCATCCCGTTATTATAGCACAGGAATAACTAACGCCACAGATTCCATTAAACTTTTTGCCGAAGAGCCGGGCTGGCGGAGAAATTTACGAACTTTAAAAATCTGCTGGAAGTAACTCGCGCTACTGTCAAGGTTCGACCTTGACAGTGATTTTTGATGTAGCATAGATTCCAACGCGTTTAAAAATTTTGAAGCTTTGGACCGAGTGGAGTCATCTTTCCCGACACTTTCGGTCGGGACATCTTCTTCTTTAAGCAGTTCTTTAATAAAATTAGTTCGCATATTCAAGTTCATTTCTAAAAACTTTTCTGCATCTTTTAGGTCAATGTCTTCGTTTGTTTTAATTAAATAAAATCTAGAAGAAAAAGTTTTAAGCAGGGCGCTAGCGTCCGGCACTACTAAAAAAAAGTGGGTGTTCTCTATCGGCTCTTCAAACATTTTTAGCAATGTGTTCTGCGCTTCAAGCAGAAAGTTGTTAGTAGAAATTACAAAAGCCTTCTTCTTTTCCGTCGCTTTTAAAAATTCATAAGACTTTAAATTGCGAGCATCTTCAATTTTAAAAGAATCCAGCTGAATATGCACCACCTCCATTTCTTTCACAAACTCTAAAACTTCGGGCAAGATTTCTTCCCGCGCGCCTTCTATCAAATACGCATGATGCAGGTTTTTTTTATTTAAATATT
>CAYJQS010000056.1:1541-2743 GCA_964372515.1 uncultured Candidatus Saccharibacteria bacterium | reverse complement strand
TTTTTACTTAAAACTGTTTTTTTATAGACATCCAAATGTTCCAGCGCGATGCCAGTGCCTTTAACCACACAAAAAAGAGGATCTTCTGCTAAAATCGCTTTTACTCCAGTCTTTCGGTAAACCAAATCCGGAAAATTACGCAAAAGCGAGGAGCCACCAGTCATGATTATACCGTAATCCATAATATCCGATGCTAATTCTGGCGGAGTTTCCTGCAAAACATCTTTTATGGCTTTGATTATTCTTTTTAACTCGCCATCTATCGCTCGCACTATTTCGTTAGTCCCCACTTGCGCTGAACGAGGCAAACCCTGAATAAAATCCCGGCCCTTTATGGTCACTCTCAACTCTTCCTCAAACGGCACCGCCGCGCCGATTTTTATTTTTACTTCCTCCGCAGTCCTGTCACCAATCGCTAAGTTAAAAGTTTTTTTAATGTAGTCCGCGATGGCTTGATCAATTTTATTGCCTGCGCATTTCACTGAAGTTGAAGCCACAATACCCCCAAGTGAAATAACTGCCACGTCCGTGGTGCCGCCACCGATGTCCACCACCATATATCCTCTCGATTCATAAATTGGAATACCTGCGCCTATAGCCGCGAGAATTGGCTCTTTCACTACATAAGCATTCTTGGCACCGGCGCGTATGGCCGCCTCCACCACCGCTCTCTTTTCTGTAGAAGTGACACCGGCCGGAACGGAAATCATCACATCAGGCTTCCAAATATTAAACCGTCCCATGGCTTTGTTTATAAAATATTTAAGCATGGCCTCGGTCACCCGGTAGTCCGCGATCACTCCATCTTTCATCGGGCAATAGGTAATGATAGATTCGGGGGTTTTACCGATCATGTCTTTAGCCTCAAAACCGATAGCTAAAATTTTATTATCTTGCTCCGAAACTGCCACCACCGAAGGCTCGTTTAAGACGATGCCTTTGCCCGGCAAGAACACCAAAGTATTCGCGGTTCCCAAATCTATACCCAATTTCCTTGACAATATTGACATAAAAGTAATATATCACATTTATGCTAAAATCAAAGCACTTGTCCCGTTAGAAATTCTGCGGACATGTTATTATGATTTTGATTATTAATTTAAAATTTCTAATGGGATGGAAGATAAACTAAAAAATCCATTTAAGGGATATTTAAAAAAATTAAAAAAACATAAACAAGCCGTAAACCCGGTGCATGAAAT
>CAYJQS010000056.1:0-1441 GCA_964372515.1 uncultured Candidatus Saccharibacteria bacterium | reverse complement strand
GGCGTGCCAGCGTCTGACACAAGTGCTAAATCTTTTCCGTCTTCTAATAATTCAAAAATTTTATCTACTTTCGCAAGTTTACTATGTGCATGATAGCTCATAGTTGGGGTATTTATATTGTATTTATCTAAAATCTTCTTTGTTTCTCTAGTATCTTCACACAAAATCAAATCTACACTTTTAAGTGTTTCAATAGCCCTAAGAGTTATATCTCCCAAGTTCCCTATCGGTGTAGCTACCACGTAGAATGTAGACATAGCCTGCATTATTAAATTATTTATAAATATCGTGGCTTCCTACCAATAATAGAGCGACTTCTTCTTTACTAAGATAATCAAAAACTATCCTTATTTTATAATTCACATAAAAACTATAACTCCCAGTAAATTTACCATGCAATTTATGTACGCTTAAATTTTTATGATTTTTTTTATCTTTAAATAATTCGATTTTTTCAATTACCTCATTTTGCAAATTCGATTCAAAACTCTTTAGAAGTTTTAAAAAAGAAGTAGTGTATATTATCTTCATCAAAATTATTTAAATTTTTTTAATAATTTTCTCAAATCTCCTTTAAACACTTTTCCTTCTTTTACTTCTTGCTGGGCTTTGAGTAAAGCTAAAACAGCCTCTTCTTCACTAAGCTGAGTTAGGGCTTTTCGCATTACTGCGGCTCTATTACTCGCAACACCAGATTTTACTAAGTAATCTAATGATAATTCTAACTTTGCATCTAAGGGCACAGATATTGTAGACATATGATTATATAATATTAACTTATAATACTACATTATAGTATATACTAGCCCAAAAAATAGTCAAGAACAAGTAGATAAAATATTAAAAGTCAATAGCTGTTTGGTCTTTATTTATAAGGTTCGTTCCCCTATTTCCTATACTTCTTCGTTCGCCATTTGTCTGCAATTTTTACACGGGTTAGCGAGCGTTCGAGTTCGGCTTCGAAGTGTTCAAAATCAACAAGTTCTTTATCTTCCATTTTCTTTTTTAATTCTTCTGCGTTCTTCTTCGCCTCTTCTATTTTTGCGTCAGTTAATTCCGAAACATGCTCCGCAAAATCCGCTAGCACGGCAACTTCGGTAATTTTATTTTCACCCTGTTTCACTTCCACAAATCCGCCCGCCACCGCCATGGGCACATATTCGCCATCTTTTACTGCCACAACATCGCCCGAAGATAATCCGGCAATCAACGGAACATGATCTGGTAAAACTGTGATTTCACCTTCAGTGGTCGGTAAACTAACTTGGCTGACGAGCTCTTCCAAGACTAATCGTTCTGGAGTTACTATTTTAAGTTTTAAATTTTTTGTCATATAATTCACCTCACCCGGCCTTTGGCCACCCTCTCCTTAATTAAGGAGAGGGGCTGGGAGTGAGGTCTACATCGCCCCTCGCATATAAAAATCCCCTTCTGGTTTACT
>CAYJQS010000055.1:0-3901 GCA_964372515.1 uncultured Candidatus Saccharibacteria bacterium | reverse complement strand
ACTTTTTTTGGTTCTGCAAATTTTAATTTTTCTTCCTTGCCTTTAATGACTTGGTCCGGCTGGAAAACTCGGCTTAGTTTTACTATATCTTTTCGAACTGTCATCTCGCCACGCTCATTTAATTTTATCTCCAAGAGCATGCCCTGCATTGTTTCTTCACTGAAAGCTTGATCGAAAATAAAATTGCCCAGCGAATAAATAATGTAGCCCGTGCACGAACTTTGAGTGCAATCTTTTGGGCTGTAAATTTCAGTATCTTGCATTACATGCGGATGATGCCCCACTACAATTTTTGCGCCGTTATCTATGGCTCTATGCGCTAGTTCTTCTTGCCTTTGATTATGCGTATCCTGATATTCTTCACCAAAGTGGAAAGAAATTACTAAGTAGTCCACTTGAGCACTAGCATTTTTTATTATTTCGTCAAACCGTGGATTGTTTGCGACTAAGAGTCCAGCTTGATCTACCTTGGCTCGCATCCAGTCCGGACCTTTGTCAGAAAATCCCAGGTAGCCAATTTTTATACCTTGTTTTTCTATAATCACTGGTTGTTCCGCCTCATGTTCACTCATTCCGCCGCCAGTGTAAAGAATTTCATTTTCTTTTAGGCGAGTCAGCGTATCAATATAAGCCTCCCGACCCCAATCGCCCATGTGATTGTTGGCAACCGAAAGTACACTTATGCCTGCGCCCTTTAAGGCTGGCACCACCGAGGGCTCCATTCTAAAGGCATACAAATTACCCCTGTCTTTGCCTTTATCCGAGGCTGTTCCTTCTAAGTTGGCGAAAACAATATCAGATTTCTTTAATAAAGAGAATAAGTCTAATTTTTCAAAGAGCCTAGAATAATCTCCGGCAAAATTTTTCAATACTGAATTCCTGACTCCACGGTCGAGCATAATGTCACCCGCGAAAGAGAGGGTGACGGAATTTATTTCTTTTTCTTCCGCCTCGGCGGTGCCTTGTTTTATCCAGGCGATGTTTGCATTCTCTTCCGTGCCGTAATAAATATTTTTCTTTAAGTATTTTAAAATATTCTCTACATCTTTTTTACGGTCTGTAGTATGGAGTAGGCTGATGGCGATAGGATGCAGGTCTTCCTCTCCAAGGGGGATTGAGAAAATAGCAACCCCTGTTTGGAGCGCCTCGTCAGTATATCCGCTTTTTCCGCCCTGGTACCCCTCTTCACGTACGAATTGATTATTACTAAACCAAATGTGTTTTTTGTTGTTATAGCTTTTATTGGTGGTTATTTTTAATATGTCTCCATTTTCATTTTTTAAATATTGCGCGAGCGTGAATAGGTCAAAGGGCGTTGATTGATTCTCTGGCGAGAGTCCGCTCGGGTCTAGAAATGAAGTTGAGGCGAGGCCCAACTCTTTGGCTTTATCGTTCATTTTCGCTATGAAAGAATTTCGTCCCAAGTGTTCCGCGATAGCCTCAGCGGCGTCATTACTTGATTCAAGTAAGAGGGGATACAAAAGATCCCTTAACATAATTTTTTCATTTAAGCGCAGGTCTCCGTTCCCACCCTCGGTCGCCAGAATTTTTTTTGATATTTGCACTAAGTCTAAAGAATCTACACTTTCACTAGAAACTAAGGCAGTCATTAATTTTGACACTGAAGCGAGTGGGTATTTTTTATTTTGGTTTTTAGCGAGGATTATTTTCCCGGTGCTCAAATCGCCCACTACATAGCTTTCGGCAGATATTTTTGGTTTTTGGTTTCCGTTTTTAGCATAATAATATTTGGGTGCTTCTTCTGTTGCTCCAGACTCCACTGCTCCTGCTCCGAGCAAGTTTTGCTTTACCAGTGTTTCTGATATTTTTTCGTATCCTCCGCCCGGGAAAACCAGCCAGGCAAAAAATATGCCTATTCCAACCGAAAATATTATAAAAAATACCGATTTGATTTTAGATTGTAAACCAAAGTTCATACCAATACATAATCTATTGTTTTTCTCTCTAAATCAACCCCTTTTACTTTTATCTTCACCCTGTCGCCCAGACGGTATTTTCTTTTCTTCTTTTGCCCTACTAGCTCCATCTTCTTTTCATTAAAAATATAAAAATCATCGCTCATATCTCGGACTCGCACCAAGCCCTCGCATTTTGTTTCCAACTCTTCTACATACATGCCCCACTCGGTGATGCCGCTGATTATTCCTTCAAAGCTTTGCCCCAAGCGCTTACTCATGTATTCGACTTGCTTATATTTGATCGAAGCTCGCTCCGCGTCACTTGCTCGCTTTTCCTGCTCTGACGCAGCAATAGACATTTCCTCATATTCACGCAATTTTTCCGTGCCTATTTTTTTATTAGCAAGATAGCTAGAGAGGAGCCGGTGCACAATTACATCCGGATATCGCCTGATGGGCGAAGTGAAGTGGGTGTAAAATTTAAAAGCTAACCCGTAGTGCCCGATATTTTTAGTTGAGTAGACTGCTTTAGCCATAGAGCGTATGACTGCGCGGTGCACTGTGTCTTTCTCATCTTTCCCGGAGAGGCTATCTAATAATTTATTTATTTCATGCGCTGGAATCAAGCCATCCCGCAAAGTTATCTTGTGACCCAAGCTCCGCAAGAAGAAAGATAAGTCCGCCATCTTGTCTTTACTCGGCAGATCATGCACTCGGTAAACAAAAACTTTATTCTCCTTATTTAAGGAAATAATTTCAGCCACTTTTCGGTTTGCTAAGAGCATAAATTCTTCTATTAACCTATTTGAATCGCCGCGTTCTTTTTTAATTACTTTTAGCGGCACTCCATTTTTATCCAAAACAAATTTAACTTCTTCTTGGTCGAGAGATATGGCGCCCTGAGCAAATCTTTCTTTAGTTAATTTTTTGGCTAAGTTATTTAAAATAGAAAGTTCTTTGTGAAGTGGAAGCCCTGATCTTTTAATAGATTCCTCGGCCTCTTCATAAGTAAATCTTTTCTCGGAATGAATAATCGTGCGGCCGAACCAGCTACTCTTTACTTTAGCATTTTTGTCCATAACAAAAACTGCGCTCATGGTGAGGCGGTCTTTATGGGGAACCAAAGAGCATAAATCATTTGAAAGAACTTCCGGCAACATCGGGATGGTTCTATCCACTAGGTAGACAGAAGTTCCCCGCTTGCGCGCTTCGCGGTCAAGCTCACTACCAACTTTTACATAATTTGATACGTCCGCTATGTGTATGCCTATTTCGTAGAGTTTTTTTTCATGCTTATCCTCACCCCTTCGCCCCTCTCCATTTTTCACTAAATGGAGAGGGGTTGGGGAGAGGTCTTCAGAATAAATCTCCCGAAAAGAAATTGCATCATCAAAGTCCTTTGCATCCGATGGGTCGATGGTGAAAGTAAGAATTTTCCGGAAGTCACGACGCTTCGCATATTCCTCCTTCCAGCCGGAGGCTGGTCCGTCTCTGGCGGATATTTTCTTTGCTTCATCTTCAACTTTCTTCGGAAATTCTTTATCAAAACCTTTTTCCATGGCGATGGCGTGCATTTCCGCATGGTTCTCGCCCGGCAGGCCGAAAATTTTTACCACTTTGCCTTCCGGCATTTTATTCCTATCTTTCCAGGAAGTTATTTCCGCAAAAATTTTTTGTCCGGCCCTGGCGCCGTTTAAAGAAATTTTTGGAATCAAAATATCCGTATACATTTTTGTATCATCCGGTTTTAGAAAGAACATTCCATTTTCCGCCTCCAGTACTCCGGCAAAACTCATCTTGGCGCGCGAAATTATTTTTGAAACTTCAGCAGTTTGCCTGTGGTCTTTGCGTAAGGGATGAAGAATTATTTCCACTGTGTCCCCATGCAGTGCGGTGTTTAAATGCCTTGAGTCAATTTCTGGATCTTGCCCATGTTTTTTTTCTTCGCCTGTTTGCACGTAACCAGTGCCTTTGGAGGAGAT
>CAYJQS010000054.1:0-4103 GCA_964372515.1 uncultured Candidatus Saccharibacteria bacterium | reverse complement strand
CCCACATCACCCTGATAATTTGCCCGCGAAATTTGAGCACCGGAAGCCTCTAAAATTCTTGCAATGCTCTCTCCAATAGCATTGGTCATCAAATGCCCAATATGAAATGGCTTGAAAGGGTTCGGGTCCGTGTACTCAATCATTACTTTCTGGCCAGCCAGCAAATTATTGCCTCCAAGATTTTTATTATTTAAAATTTCTTCAACACTGCCGCTAAAAAAATTATGCGATAAATAAAAATTAATAAATCTACCTACGGCTTCTATCTTTTCTATCTCTGCTAATTTATTTTTTTTTAATTTTTCTAAATCTTCCTCTCCTTTTTCTAAAGACGAAATAAAAGTATAATCGCCATTTTTAACATCCTTAGGATGCACCAACACAAAATCTCCTTTTGTTTTTAAAATTTCCTTTATCCAGTTTTTTATTTTTTCTTGCATTTTATTTGTGTCCCGTGCTGCCTTCACGGCCATGCCCGCGCACAGTATTTGTTAACTCTTCAACTTCTACAATATCACAGTGTTCAAACTTCTGGATTATCATCTGAGCGACTTTATGATCTTTCGGCATCAATACTTCTTTATTAGAAACATTTAAAAGGTTCATGATAATTTCACCCCGATAACCGGAATCTATCACGCCACCCATAACTTTAAGCCCAAGATTGAAAGAAATGCTTGATTTATCCCAAATTAAGCCTACATATCCATCCGGAATCTCTACGGCAATTCCCGTATGCACTCGTTCCTGCTTGCCAAGCGGAAAAATAACATCTTCTACACAATACAAATCCACGCCCGCATCACCCGGATGCCCATGGGTCGGCAGTTTTGCATCTTTATGAAGTTTTTTAACTTTGATTTTCATCCGCCTAAACTTTTCACCAAACTTAACCTGTCACAAAATAGATATAGTTAGTGAAAAAATAAATTAATTGATAAATGTTTTTTTGTCAGAAAGTTTTGGTGGATTCATTTCGATAAGTAATTTTTTAAAGTTTTTTGTAGGTAATTTCTACCCCATCCGGTTTTCAACCATTTTTCTCTTAAAAATGCGTCCGTCTTTTCTAAAAACGCCTCGTAATGGATTATAACATATGGTAATTTTGATTTAGTTGAAAAAACCAAACCACTGTTATGCTCCTGGATCCTTTTCTTTAAGTCATTTGTACAACCTACATATAGCTCACCGTTATTTTTGCTTTGTAAAATGTATACGTAATACATCTTTTTTAATTTTTCATCCGCCTAAACTTTTAACAAAATTTTGGTGGATTCATAAATTCTTTTATGAATATTGTCGCGAGTATCGATAAGGCCACCCTTTACACATTCTATTTTAATCCAGCCTTTTTGTGTTTTTGATAGCCACAGTGCGCTTTTGCGGGAATTTTCTAAAAATTTAACGTCTTTTTCGTGAACATCTTTTTTCTTGCCTAAATAATTTCTGTTTTTCCCTTTATTGCGTCCGCGAATAAGTTTCAAAACTATCGAGATGGGCACATTTAAATAAAACACAGCGTCCGGTTTAGGAATTTTAAAAACATTATATTCCATCTCCGCCAGCCACTTTATAAATGCTTCGCGTTTTTTTGTATTTGCAATTTTACCGCCCTGATGAATTTGATTCGCGCTGGCATACCTGTTGGCCACAACTACATAACCATCTTTCAGCCACTTTTCAATATTATTTTTGGATTCAAAACGGTCTGCTGCGTAAAGCACCGAGGCAATTTTCGGGTGGATTTTTACAAAGTTATAATACTGCTCGGATAAGCAGTGCCCGATGAATTTACCGAAAAAATTAGAGTAATAATCCGGGAAATCTACCACCTTTACCTTGTGTCCATCACGTTTAAGATGCTTAATTAAAAGTTCCGCCTGCGTCGCCTTTCCAGACCCATCTGTGCCGTCTATTACTATGAGTTTACCCTTGGCCATAGAGCATATTATACACGTCTGGCTTGACTTTGCGAAAATATTCTTTTTTCTTAGGTGATACTTCTTTTAAATCAAAATTATAAACTTGGGCTAAGTTTAGTATTCTTTGATATGCTTCTGGAACTTCTGATCTGTTTTCTACTAAAATTTCAATTTCAACGCACTTATATCCGAAATCTAACTCATCTACATCTATAATAAAGTTATCTTTTTTAAACTTTCTTCTAGAAGTTTTAATGTCCATCGCTTCTATCATGTTTTTTGCGATAAATTCAGATATTGGCAAATCAGTATTAAGATATTTCTTAATCTCTTCTTCTTTATCTATCTCGAGAGAGATAGATTCATCTTTACCGTCTTCACTAATCTTTAATTCAAAATTTCCATTTCGTTTTCTCAGTCTTACACCTTTTCTAATTAACTTGTAATCGGGATAGTCATATACTATATCATGATTTACGATCTCTTTTACAAAAACACAACCTTTCAATAAATTCTGAAGCTGCTCCTCTGTTGGCTGAAATTTTTTTTCTACTTCAATCATAATTTTTCTAGAACTTCCTTTAAATAGCTATCTATCGGCTTTAATTTTGAGATTTTTTGTAATGTGAGCCATTTAAAATCAGTATGCTCGTCACTTAATTTAACTTTACCTGCCGCTTCGCCTAAATATGTCAGACGAACAATGTGTTTATGTGGTCTTAAAATATCTTGAGCAAAAATTAGTTTAGGCTCACCGATAACTTCTAGCCCAGTTTCTTCCAGCACTTCCCTTTTTAGATTTTCCAACAAAGGAGTGCCCGGATTAATTCTTCCGCCGGCAATCTCCCATTTGGCACCAGCCTCGGGATATTTCTCTGCCGAGCGCAACATAACCAAGTATTCTCCTTTTTTATTCTTAAGCAAAATTTTTACCCCGACTTGTAGCTCCATATTATTTACACAAACTTTTTAGGAATTGGGAATTTTTTGGCCAGAGCTTTTATTTCTTTATGCACTCTCTCTTTTACTTTTTTATTATCTTTATTTCTCAAAACCATAATCATAAGTTCGGCCACACGTTTGCATTCCTTTTCTCTAAAACCCCTTGTTGTAATAGCCGGGGTTCCAAAGCGTATACCAGAGGGGTCAAGTGGCTTCCTGGTATCGTTCGCTATAGCGTTCATATTCAATGTTAAACCAACTTCATCTAAGACTGTCTGTGCTTCTTTGCCAGTCACGCCCAAAGAGCCAAAAACATCCGCTAAAATAAGGTGATTATCGGTACCGCCGCCGATCATTCTGATTTTATTTTTCTTAAAAACTTCTGCCATGGCTTTGGCATTTTTTAAAATCTGCTCTGAATATTTTTTAAATTTGGGAGTCATGGCTTCACCAAAAGCCACCGCCTTAGCGGCAATGATATGCATATGCGGGCCACCCTGGATACCTGGGAAAATTGCTTTATCAATTTTTTTGGCAATTTCTTCATTCTCGCGAGTAAGAATTATACCCCCGCGAGGTCCACGCATGGTTTTGTGAGTAGTGGAAGTAATAATGTCAAAGCCATCATCAAAAGGATTACGTAAAACTCCGGCGGCAATGGGTCCAGCAATGTGCGCCATGTCCGCCATGGTGACCGCGCCCACTTCACGAGCAATGTCTACAAATTTTTTATAATCAAGTGTGCGAGGGTACGCGGAAAATCCAGCAATAATTAACTTTGGTTTATGTGCTAGTGCGACTTTTCGCATATCTTCGTAATCAATCTCACCCGTATCTGGATTTTTCATTTTGTAGGTGACAAATTTATAAATCTTTGCCGGTAAAGTCATAGGATGCCCATGAGTAAGGTGCCCACCGTGGGAAAGGTCCATGCCAAGCACTGTGTCCCCTGGTTCCAGGAGTGCCGCATACACCGCTAAATTTGCCGGAGCGCCAGAATGCGGCTGCACATTAGCAAATTTACAATTAAAAAGTTTGCAAACTCTTTCAATAGCTAACCTTTCAACTTTGTCAGTCCAATCTTGCCCCCCGTAGTAGCGACGGCCGGGATAGCCTTCGGAATATTTATTGGTGAAAACAGAACCGTTAGCTTTTAAAACATCTTCGGAAACATAGTTTTCAGAGGGTATAAGTTCGAGCCCCTCCGCCTGCCTTTTTTCTTCTCCTTTAATTAATCTT
>CAYJQS010000053.1:0-4129 GCA_964372515.1 uncultured Candidatus Saccharibacteria bacterium | reverse complement strand
CCCAGCCTCATTCAACGTGCTTCTCAATTATTTGCCAGGACTGGCGCTGGATGTAAAATTAAACAAAAACAACTAAAAGATAAAATAAAACCATGAAAGATTTTTTTAATTGGCATTCTAAAAAATCAAAAATAGATTTAATTCAACAAAGACCTCATTTTCATGAGGGGGAAGTTTGGTATGCAAGCTTAGGTTTAAATATCGGCTATGAACAAGATGGAAAGGGAGCAGAGTATTTACGGCCAGTATTAATTGTTAGAAAATTTAATAATGACATTTGTTGGATTATGCCACTGACTCATACCCCAAAGAATACTATTCATTATGCTCATATAACAGTATTAGGGTTACCAAGCACAGCCATACTTTCTCAACTCAAACTTTTTGATGTTAAACGTTTTAGCCATATGATTGACAAAATTTCAGATAAAGATTTTAAATTAGTAACAAAAAAACTCAAAGAGCTAATTCCTTGAGTTTCTTGTGTTTATACCTCGTGCCGAAGCACGAGTCGGGCCGAAGCCATTTAGACCTAAAGTATACCAAAATCAAAATATATGTCAAATTTAACTGAACTACCAAAAAATTTACCAAGACCAATAGATGACGGTTTAGCTAACCACCTTATGGGGACTGTGTTTCCTGGAATTACTCTTCAGTCAACAGGCGGTAATTTGGTCAACACAAAAGAATTTAAAAAAGGGCTAACAGTTATTTATTGCTATCCGCTTACAGGCAGACCTGACCAAGAATTACCAAAAGGCTGGAATGAAATTCCTGGAGCTAGGGGCTGTACACCTCAAGCATTAACGTTTAAAGAAAGTTACGATGATTTTAAGAAAAAAAATATAAAATTATTTGGATTGAGTACTCAAACGACAGAATATCAAAAAGAAATGGTGGAACGTCTGGGCCTACCGTTTCCTATTTTAAGTGATTCTGATTTTAAATTAACCAAACTTTTAAACCTCCCAACGCTTGAAGTGGAAGGGAAGATACTTTTGAAAAGATTAACGATAGTTATACAAGATGGAATTATTATAAAAGTTTTTTATCCTGTATTCCCGCCAAATATAAATGCTGAAGAAGTTTTAAATTGGTTAAGCTTAATTACTAACAGGAAGTTTATTAATAATAAATAAAAAACATATGAAAACTCTAAATGTAACTGATTTTGATCAAATTACGCTGAAGCTTGCTTCTCCCGAGCAGATCAAGGAATGGTCTTACGGGGAAGTGACCAAGCCAGAAACGATAAATTATCGCACGGGCCGTAGCGAGCGCGGCGGCCTTTTCGACGAGAAAATTTTCGGTCCGGAGAAGGACTATGAATGTTATTGCGGAAAATATCGCCGCATCCGCTACAAAGACATTATCTGCGAAAAATGCGGCGTGGAAGTGACTCGTTCCATAGTGCGCCGAGAGCGCATGGGGCACATTGAGCTATCCACCCCAGTTTCCCATATTTGGTTTTTACGCGGGGTGCCTTCGCGCATGAGTATTCTGCTTAACATTTCCGTTTCTGATTTGGAAAAAGTAATTTATTTTGCCGGTTACATCATTACCAAAGTTTTTGAAGAAGAAAAGGAAGGAATTCTCTCGGGTTTAGACAAAGAATACAAAACAAAATTAAAAAACTCGGCTGATGACGATACCCGCGAGAAATTAAAAACTCTGCTTTCCAATACCAAGAAAGAAATCGGAGAAATCTACGAAGGAAAAGTTTTGAACGAGATTTCTTTTCATCACTACTCTCTGAAATACGGCACTTGCTTTGAGGCGAATATTGGCGCCGAAGCAATCTACTCTATTTTCAAAAATCTTGATTTAAACAAGCTAAAAAGTCATACCGAAAAAATACTTGAGAAGGCGAGCGCGGCGGAGAAAGAGAAATTACACAAAAGACTCTCGCTTATTCGGGCCATGACTTACGCTAGTATCCGTCCAGAGTGGATGTTCTTGACGGTTATTCCGGTTATTCCGCCAGTACTCCGCCCGATGGTGGCGCTCGATGGTGGCCGCCATGCCACCAGCGATCTCAACGATCTCTATCGTCGAGTAATAAACAGAAATAACCGTCTGAAAAAGCTTAAAGAAATAAATGCGCCGGATGTAATCTTGCGCAACGAAAAAAGAATTATTCAGGAAGCGGTGGATGCGCTGATTGATAACTCCATTGCCAAACAGAATGATTCGGCGGCCATGAGTCAGTCCCAGAAGCGGCCGCTTAAATCTCTTTCTGATAACTTGAAGTCTAAGCAAGGCCTCTTCCGCCAGAATCTTTGGGCAAACGTGTGGACTATTCCGGCCGATCTGTTATCGTGGTTGGCCCGCAACTTAAACTCAACCAATGCGGCTTGCCGAAGCACATGGCGCTGGAACTTTTCCGACCGTTTGTGATTTCTAAAATTCTCCAAGCAGAACTGGCCTTCAACATTCGCGGGGCTAATAAACTGATCGAAGAGCGTACCCCGGAAGTCTGGGCCATGCTGGAAGAAGTGATCCAAGGTAAGTTTGTGCTTCTAAACCGCGCGCCAACATTGCATCGCTTGGGTATTCAAGCCTTTAATCCAATACTGATTGAAGGCAACGCAGTCCAAGTGCACCCGCTGGTGTGTCAGGCTTTCAATGCGGACTTTGACGGAGACCAAATGGCCGTGTATGTGCCGCTTTGTGATGAAGCGCAAATGGAAGCGAAGGAATTAATGGCTGCCAATAAAAATTTACTCAAACCGCAAAATGGCGATCCGATAGTGCACCCTAGTAAGGATATGGTGCTCGGTAGCTACTGGATGACAAAATCTATGGACGGTGAATTAGGTCAGGGTAAATATTTCCAGAATCCAAACACTGCCATTATTGCATATGAATACGGTATTGTATCTCTTCGCGCTAAGATAAAAGTTTTAGCGACAGACACACCTAAATACAAAAAATTTAATGGCGGAATTTTTGACACTTCGGTGGGCAAACTTCTTTTCAACAGTATCTTGCCGAATGATTTCTCTTATGTGAACGATGAAATGACCCAGAAGAGACTCTCTGCGCTTGTGGATGAGCTTATTATGCACTACGGCGTGGATGAAACTCCTTCGATTCTCGACAAAATTAAAGCATTTGGTTTTAAATACTCAACAGTTTCCGGAACCACTTGGGGAATGGACAATATTCGTGTGCCCTCTGAAAAAGAAACCATTGTAAAAAATGGCCGAAAATTAGAAGCGCAAGTTATAGCGGAATGGAATGAAGGTCTTCTTTCAGGGGAAGAAAAATATCAAAAAATTATTGAAATTTGGATGAATGTTCTAAAAGAATTAAAAAACATTTTACCCAGTACGCTTGATAAAAACAGTTCCACTTATGATTTGTTTACCTCTGAAGCTAGAGGCACCATGACCTCCTTGGTGCAGATGACCGGGATGAAAGGCCTGATTCAAAACAACCAGGGTAAAACTTTGGAGTTTCCGATCATTCCTTCTTATCACGAAGGACTTTCTCCGATTGAATATTTCGTAACCACCCACGGTGCCAGAAAGGGCGCTTCGGATACGGCATTGAACACTGCTAAAGCGGGATACCTTACTCGCAGATTAGTTGATGTCGCACAAGATGTGGTTATTACGGAGGAGGATTGCGGGACCAAAGAAGGCAAGATGGTGCACAGTGAAAATATTTCTGGAATTGAAATTCCGCTTTCTAAAAATATTCGCGGCCGAGTATTGGCCGGTGATCTGAAAGATAAAAATGATAAAGTTTTATACAAAAAAGGATTTCTGGTGACTAAAGAAGAAGCTCACAACATTGAAAAGGCAGGCTTTACTGAGGTATTTGTTCGTTCTCCTTTAACTTGCAAAACCGCGCATGGACTTTGTAGGATGTGCTACGGTCTAGATTTAGGAAGAAACAGGATTGTGGATAAGGGTGAGGCGGTTGGAATTATTGCGGCTCAAGCTATTGGGGAGCCGGGCACCCAGCTAACCCTACGAACTTTCCACGCAGGAGGTGTGGCCGGCACAGACATTACCACTGGACTGCCTAGAATTGAAGAAATATTTGAGAGGAGAATCCCGAAGAATCCCGCCATAATTTCGGAGACGAATGGAGAAGTATATGAGATAAAAGATAAAGA
>CAYJQS010000052.1:0-4175 GCA_964372515.1 uncultured Candidatus Saccharibacteria bacterium | reverse complement strand
GCACATTGGTGGACCGTACCGGTTTCGAACCGGTCGCCTCGCACATGCCATGCGCGCGCTCTACCAAATGAGCTAACGGCCCATATTTTTACATAAAGAGTTTTTTATATTTTTGATTCTATTTTTTGAACTCTTTTTACCAAAGACAAGAAATCATCGTAGTCAACTTTTCTTTTCAAATCACTTTTTATAACCGCAAGGTCTTCTTTAACTATGGTCATATCCGTTGTTAAAACGCCTATCATTTCTGTATGTGAATCCAGGGTTTTTGTCATATTATCTATTTTTCTATTAACAACAATAAAACCTTCCTTGATTCCCTTGAGATGTTCGTTGTGTGTTTCCGCAAGCGCACCCAAATAATGCTTCATTTCTCTGGTTATATCCTTGGTCACTTTCTTCATATCCCCAATTATAAACTAGGTAAAATTGTAAAGCAAACCTATCGTCTCTTGCATACTTAGCACATTTTTGCCCCATTGGGCACTTTGCGCTCGGGTTCAGTGAGTACTATATTCCCGTTTTCATCCGCAAAGCCAGTCATGAGGCATTCCGACACAAAAGGTCCTATCTGTTTTAAGGGAAAGTTTATCACTCCCACTATCTGCTTACCGAATAATTCTTCTTTCTTATAGAGCGTAGTAATCTGTGCGCTTGATTTTTTAATACCAAAAGAACCGAAATCTATAGTTAGTTTGTAAGCGGGTTTTCGGGCTTCAGGAAAGTCTTCTACTTTAATAATAGTCCCGACGCATAATTCTACTTTTTCAAAATCCTTCCATTGTATTTGTTCCATATATTTTAATTATATTAATGTTTTTTAATTTACAACTGAAATCAAGTTTTTTGGATCCTTTGTTGTCGGAGTTAGGTTAAGTTCCTGGCCTATATTATAACGCTCCGCCAGCTTATAGGTAAATTTGAGCGCTGAATAATCCTCGAGAGCGATGCCGACAGAATCATACAACGTGATTTCTTGATCATCCTTACGACCTACCTTCGCACCAGTAATAAGCTCGTGAAGCTCAGCATGCACTTTTTCTTTGGCCTCTTTGTAACTCCAGCGTTGAATCTCCCCTTCTATAATAGATTGCTCAAAATATTCCACTACTGTCTTGCTACGAGACAAAATAGAAAACTCCATTTCAGTTTTGCCTGGACAATCTCCGCCGATGCCATTTATGTGCACCCCCGGCTTTATCCAATCATTTTTGATTACATCCACATGCGCTTTACAGGCAGTGCAAGTGGTAATTATATCGGCTCCGGTGACAGCTTCTTTAGCATCTCCACAACGCACTAATTTAAATGAACTATTTTTAAAATTCCGCTCAAATTTATTCATAGCCGCAGGATCAATGTCAAAATATCTTACTTCTGTAATATCGCGTACTAACTTCAGGGCTTTAACCAAGAATTCACTCTGTGCTCCAGTACCTATTATTGCGAGAATTTTGCTATCCTTTCTCGCCATAAAGTCGGTAGCCAGCGCAGTAGTGGCGGCGGTGCGGAGCGCAGTAAGTAATGTCATTTCCGAGAACATAATGGGGTATCCAGTGTCTGTTCGCGAAAGTTGGCCAGTCGCTACTACAGTCATCAAGCCAACTCCCGGATTTCTTGGGTGGCAATTTACGTACTTGAAGGTGTAATATTTGTCGTCACAAATAGGCATGAGCTCTAGCACTCCACCTTCCACATGCATGGCTGGGCGAGGGATTTTATTAAACTCTTGCCAACGGCTGAAATCGCCTCGCAATTCCTTTATTAGGTCAGCTAAATAATTTTTTATTCCGTGACGTTTGATTAATTCACTTAACAATTCTACCGATAAAATTTTCATATATTATTTTCCTTGCCCGTCCGTAGCTTTAGCGTAGGAGGGTTAATTAAACATTCAGCATAGAGCGGGCAAAAAGAAAGCCCCTTCTTCACCGGGGCCGCTTGAATGTGTGTGATAAGAATTAATATACCCCGGCTGCTAAATAGGAGCCGGTACGGGCAAACTTAAGTATTGATCAAAAAAATTTGTATTCATAACTACTATTTAAGTGTATCTTATAGTAAAACAGGTGTCAACTTGTCGGGCCGTTGGGAATCGAACCCAATCTATATCCTCCCGAAGGATACGTACTACCGGTATACTACGGCCCGGTAATTTTTTAATGTAGTAAAAATGCTAATCTAAATATTTCGGTTTTTGAACTGGACTTATTTCAAAATAAGCCATTTCTGTGTGTAATGCATTAGAAAAACGGTAAATAGCAAATATAAATTTCTCTCTAAAAGTTTTCATCTCAATATCTTCACCTTTACTTAAAAAGTAGGAGGGTAAACTTTTTATTACTTCATCACATTTTTTAGAAATATCTTTATTTTTAAAGCTTAATATTTCCTCATTTTCATCAAAAATATTGTGTGCAAATTTGTTCCTTATTTTTCTTATGTTGTCGAAAGCTTTAGTAGTATTTGAACCTATAATGCCCATCTTATTAGCAAGCTTTATCTTTTGAGAAAAGTTTACCAAAGGATGCTCTGGGTCAGTCAGTTTATTGTAAGTTTCGTTTTTAAATAAATTAAAATCTCCATATCTTTTTATATATTCTGACACAGAACATCTTTCCATGTTAAGTGTTATGGCTTCTGCTAATTTTCCTTCCAGCTTTATGCTTAAAATAATAGCAACGGCTATATCGCTGTCGGTTTCAGCAATTCTCATAACTTTGAAAGAACGCTGTCCCTCTTTTGTGATAATTTCTCCCATCATTTCTTCCAATCCTTAATAGTTACCCCGCCATGGATTTTTTTGACCGTGACTTTTTGTTTTTCCTTCCAGCCGAGAGCTTTTAGAATGTAAACTGGTATAGATACATTCAAGCTGGTTCCTGACCTGGTAATTTTCCTCACATTTCTTTTTCCGAATTTACTATTAGCCATATAATGATTTATATCATGATATATATAATGATATTTTATATACTACTTACTTCTATTTCTAATTTTATGGATAATGAGAAAAATAAGGCCTAGAAAAATACCGTCTAGAATGGGCAATATATACAACAAGTGGTTGGAGTTCATCATCGGAGGAAGAATACCGTACGGGAAAAGTAGTAAAAGACCTGTTGGATTCAAAAAGAAACCTACCACTATATCGCAAAAGCCTTCATCTAAATCCCAGCACCCACCAATTCCCGCCAATATATACGAGAGAATAAAATAAGCAACTCCTATTAAAAACCCAGTAAAAAAAGATTTTTTCATAAAATAATTATTTCGCGTTTTTGTCTAATTGATGGAGGCCGAAGGTGTTGCCTTCGGTGTCTAGGAAATACCCCTGCCAGGCCATACCAAAAACATCGCCGTAGGATTTCATAGCTCGCTCCGGGTTATCAACTTGTATTTCAAAATGCACTACTCGATTATTCATAATTTTACATTATAGCATTTTCTATAATATGCTCCACGAAATGGTGCATATTGGCACCGACGGAGTGGAGGGATCGCGCTAGGTGCGAATGCGGGCGCAGGTCGGGGATGGCAGTAATGTTGGTTAAAAAGAATCCCCTTTTTGGATGTAAGGTGAAATCGGCTTTTAGGTAATGGTGGGCGCCGAGGTGTTGGTGCAATTGCTTGGCAAATTTTATGGCTTGCTCCTTTTCACTCTTCCCAAGATTGTCCGGAGGCAGAACATACAGCTCCTCGCCACGGAAATCAGGAATTATGTGCACAGCAGACGATTTACCCAAAATAAATTCCTCAACAACCACCGCATTTTGCGGGGTCCCGCCATTGGCGGTGATTATTTTTTTTATATTATCTATGATAAGTGTTAATTCATCAAAAGTTTTGACTACTTCAATTTCATTACCAACCTTTACAATCCAGGGACTTGAAAACTTTTCATGCACCTCCCGCGCACTTTTGGGTGCAATTATGTACCTAGACATTCCGACGCCGATGTCTTTCAAGTGTTCGCGTAATGAATTCTGATTTTTTGCAAGCGCAGAATAAAAAGAGCTTTGGCTAATTTGTGGGATATTAAAACTTTGAAGTATTGAAGCCGAGGACGGGTGTGCTACGTTCCAAACCACATCAACTTTATTTACTAAATCACTAGGGCTCACAGGCACCCCGCCTAAATGCCACAAATAATCCTTATCAACAAAAATATCTAC
>CAYJQS010000051.1:2652-4205 GCA_964372515.1 uncultured Candidatus Saccharibacteria bacterium | reverse complement strand
CAACCCTTAGTCCAAAAAAGAAATCGCGGCGTTCCCACAAAACCAAAAAGCGGCTTGCGGTCAAGCACGCTATGCTTGCGGCTAAAGCTGGTTGCAATAAAATTTATTAGTAGTAGAATAAAAATATGAAGAAATATAGCATAATTTTGGGAGTAGTTGTATTATCAGTGTTTATGGCTGGTGTAGCTAGTGCTAATCACTCCTGGGGAGGCTACCATTGGGCCAGGACGGTAAACCCGCTCTCGCTTAAATTGGGCGATGCTGTTAATACGGCCGCCTGGGATGTCTCGCTCTCGCTTGCTTCTCTTGACTGGAGTCTTTCAAAAGTTCTCGATACAAATGCCGTCACAAGTTTAGTCAACCCTAAAACATGCCGGCCTACCAATGGCCGAGTGGAAGTATGCAACAGCAAGTACGGGAACAATGGCTGGCTCGGAATTGCGCAGATCTGGATCACGGGGGGAGAGCATATTGCCCAAGGCACAGTAAAACTCAACGATACATACTTCGGTACTAAAACATACAACAAGCCTGAGTGGCGTAATTTTGTGGTGTGCCAAGAAATCGGACATATTTTTGGTCTGGATCACCAAGATGAAGATTTTGCGAATGCCAACTTGGAAACCTGTATGGATTATACCAGCAGTCCGAGCACCAATCAGCACCCGAATCAGCATGATTACGATCAGTTGGAAACTATTTATGCCCACCTGGACGCGGTTAATACTGCCAAGAATTCGGTTTCTTCCGCCAGAGCTCGTGATTTAGATGTAGCCGATCGGGCAGATTGGGGCAAAGAAGTGCGAAAGGATAAAAAAGGAAATGCTTCGGTTTATAAGCGAGAACTCCAGGGTGGCGAAAAAGTTTTTACTTTCGTCATCTGGGCAGATCCGTCAGCGTTGGTGGAAGAAAATCACTAAATAAAGTTTGTGATAAACATTATTAGTTAAAATTTTAGTACTGGGATGACAAAAAATAATTTCGTTTTGGTGGATTCTGTTATATTTTTAGCAATAGGTGTTATGCATGCTTTAAGGTTGCTTTATGGCTGGGAAGCTACCATAGGAAGCTATGCGGTTCCAATGTGGCTCTCTTGGGTGGCGGTATTAGTCGCTCTATATCTTGCTTTCCAGGGTTTTCGATTAGCTAAGAATTAAAATAAACGAGAGAAAAATTTTCTTTAAATTAATGTGGAAAACAAAATATGAAGTTATGGGTGTTATTTTATTGTTGTCATTTTTAATAAATATATTTTTTGTCACACCTGGTTCGGCCGCAACTCTTATAGGTCCACCGACACCATTGAACCCCGACCCTCAATATATCGTAATCAACCCAGATATAGGGGTGTCCGAAAGTTTTGCTGATGAACTGATCCCTGCTTTAGGCCAGGGTACTTCCAATAGAAGATTAGCTTTTGCCATTCTGGTTAATACTTGGGACTCCAATGGAACAAATGGCATCAGCGCACAACTTAATGCCGCATTTGCCAAATCAGAAAGCTTGAATTTACCTCTTTTTATCCACCTCGACAACGAATGGTTCTTTGATAA
>CAYJQS010000051.1:0-2642 GCA_964372515.1 uncultured Candidatus Saccharibacteria bacterium | reverse complement strand
TGGAATTGGTTTGACCCTTCTAGGCCTGGTTATAACCCGGCAAATAGAGACAACGTGGAATGGTCGGACTGGAATACGCCGGTTCAATACAGTTGGCTGAATTGGGGTCAGCCTCTGAAGTTTGCACCCAGACCATGTTTTGAAAGTACTCAAATCAGAAACGAGATCACCGCCAAGGAAACTTTTATAGCAAATAAAACCCTTGCTTGGCAGACAAGACTTCAGTCATTAAATAAACCCGAACTTTTTGCGGGCGTTGACCCGGGCTGGGAAACATCCATAGAGAGTTTTAAAGATTTAACTTGGATAACTGATCCTGCTGATCGGGTTAATCTGGGATATTGCGCTCTCACTAAAAGGGGATTCAGTGCCAGTAATCCTCCGGCAGACATAGATTCTGAATTAAATAAAGCAGTTAAAGATTTTGCCGAATTTGAAGCCAAAGCTTTAGTCAACGCAGGAATTAATAAGGATAAAGTTTTTACTCATATCTATGGGGCAGAAGGCCTGGTTCTTCCTTACAAGCAACATGCTCCACTCTGGACAGCGGTAAATAATTACAGCAATCCCGGATTTAGTTTGTATCCGTCTCTATATAATAGAAATCAAGTTTTGAATACAAAAGGCATCTCTAAGTGGGCTATTGTAGAAATGCCATGGAATGAAATTGATTTATGGATTAATGAACCCGGACTCAAACTAGTTAATCTATATAATTGGAACGAGCTTATAAAAAATAATTCATCAGCTATTAATAAAATAAAATCCGTATTGAATGAGAATCCGCCTTCACCACCATATTCCACTCCGTCATATGCTACACCTTATTTAACCCCTTACTCTTATCCCACTCCGACCCCACCCCCCCCGTACCCTTATCCAACTCCATCAAGTGGCGACTGCTTTCCAGGCCATCTCTTTAGTTCACTCACCGGCAAACCTTGTGCTATTCCACCATTTTCTACTCTACTTACCCAAAAATTATATCTGGGAAAGACGCATGCAGAAGTAAAATTATTACAAAAGTATTTAAATAATCACAGCTTTATCGTTTCTAATATTGGTTTCGGTTCTCCAGGTAATGAAACTTATTATTTTGGGCTAAAAACTAAAGCTGCCGTTGTTAAATTCCAAAAAGCGCACAAGCTTACTTCAGATGGAGTTGTAGGTGCAAAAACCAGAGCAGTAATAAATTCAGATGATTAACCTTTGTCACCTTAGTTTGCAATTTTATATTAATAATATTAAAATATACCAATGTGGCTCTCTTGGGTGGCGGTATTAGTCGCTCTATATCTTGCTTTCCAGGGTTTTCGATTAGCTAAGAATTAAAATAATTTTTCTTGAGTGACAGAAGATATTTTTTCTATTACTTTGGGCAGCTTCTGAAAATCTTCCATTAAAACCTCGCGCATGGAGCCGTTATGCAGCGCCGCCGCCGGGTGATACAGGGCAAAAAATGTGTCCCCGATTTTGGTTTTCTTTTTTAAAAGTTTGCCGTGCACCAAGCTGATTTTTTCATTTGGGAAAAAGTGCTGAAGGGCATGCCTACCCAAAAAGACAATGAGTTTTGGCTCTATTACACTTAGTTCTTCTTCAAGCCATTTTGCGCAGGCTTCTACTTCTATGGGCTCGGGGTCACGGTTATTTGGCGGCCGGTATTTAACAATATTTGTAATGTAAACATCTTCTCGCTTAAGATTAATACTCGCGAGCATTTCATTTAAAAATTTTCCAGCCGCGCCCACAAAAGGCTGACCCATTTTATCTTCATCCCGCCCCGGCGCCTCGCCAATGAAAACAATTTCTGCCTCCGCACTCCCATGCCCCGGCACGCCTTGGGTAGCACTTTTTTTTAATTCACATTGGCAATTCTTCAGCCATTTCTCGTGAACTTTTTTTAATTCTTCTGTCTTAGTTTCTACCATAAAAGTAATTATATACCAAAAAAGAAGATGCCCCGCCGACGATAGCCAGCGGGACAAATTCGCACGTTGATTTACCATGCCGTCGGGGGCGGCCCCCAACTTCGAGGAACCTCGGGAGAAACAGTCCCTTCTTTTGCACCCTGTTTCTCAATCTCCTCGAGGGGTTCTTTTCCCTCGACTCGAACAGGCTGCCCCACTTGGTGGTCAACTTGTTCTTCATCTTCCGCCGATGGCACAGGCCCAGCAGACCAGGTTTTGGTCGTCACGAGTCGATCGAGCTCGTAGCGACTCAAGCTGTTGAACCACTCGAAGTGGTCCAACGTACGCTCCCCCTGCTGAAGGAGCTTGAAGTTCTCGAACTGCAGGAGGGTCAGTCGGCCCTCGTCTAAATTTATCACGTGTACCTCCCGCCTAAAATTTAACAAATTTAAAAGTTTTAATCAATCCCGTAAAAAAAGATGATATAATGGAGATATGGAAGAAGCACCACAAGAAAAAAGCATCTCAACCCAGATAGGAGAAATAGATGCACAGATCAGTATGGTAGATATTAAGATGATAAAACTAGAAGAAGCAAAAGAAAAAGGCACAATAAAATATGGTGATTATATAAAAATACAAAGAAATTTTTTTGAAGATAAAGAAGAATTACTTAGAAAGCGTGCAAAAATAACAGGAGAAAAGATAGGTGAAACTCCTGAATGGCATTAAAAA
>CAYJQS010000050.1:2635-4228 GCA_964372515.1 uncultured Candidatus Saccharibacteria bacterium | reverse complement strand
ATGGATTTAAACGACTTAAACAAATCACAATTAATATTGCTGGCTATCTTGCTTAGCTTTATTACTTCGATTGCTACAGGCATAACCACAGTCACCTTAATGGACCAAGCTCCGGATTCGGTGACGGTGCCCATTAACCGCGTGATCAGACAAACAGTCGAAAAAATTCAACAAGTAGAAGGCAAGACTACTATTGAAACTGTGGTGGTGAAGGAAGAAGATTTAGTGGTAGACGCTATTGCCAAAAATAAAGCTTCCACTTTTACTCTTACTAAAGAAGTAAATGGCATTGAAGTTTCAGCCGGCCGTGGATTTATGATGTCTGATAAAAATATTATTGTGGCTGATACAATGTTTGTGCAGGATGCGGGAAAATATTTTGTGGTGAATGAGAGCGGAAAATTTGAAGCCAAGTTTTTAGTTGCGGACAAAGACGGATTTTCATTTCTTAAAATAGGTAATCCAGTTGACGGCGCGAGCAAACTTATCTCTGCAGTTCCTACTCTGGGAGATTTGAGTAAAATGAAAATTGGCCAGAAAGTAATTGTATTGGGAAATAATTTATCTTCGATTATTTTCGAAGGAGATAAAAATATAAAAATTCCTGTGACACTTTCAAATGCCGGAGCATTAGTTGTCAATCTAGAAGGAGAAGCTCTAGGCATTGCGCTTTTTAACGACCAGAATCCTTTTGCTCCGATTAATATTATTTCTGACTCTCTTAAAATTCTTCCAGAAGCGACTTTATAACTTTTAACTTTATAACTTTTAACTAAAACATATGCCACCCTTAAATAAATTTACAACTAAAGCCAAAGACGCCATCAAAAAAGCTCATGAGCTGGCTATTGAGCGTGGGGTGAACCATGTTTCTTCACTTCACCTACTGGCCGCTCTGCTCTTGCAAGAAGAAAGTATGGTTAATTCCATTTTAGATAAATTGGAAATTGACACTATGCTTTTGACCGATTCAGTGCTGGAAACAATTGAACTGCCGGAGTCCCACAGCACGCTTTCGCCCGCCTATCAAATTTATTTAAATCCAGATTTGGCGCAAGTGATAGAGCACTCGGCTAAATTAGCAGAATTTTTAAAAGATGATTTTGTTTCTACCGAACATCTTTTTATTGCGATGCTGGAAGTGACCGGTGAAGCAAGAGAAACTTTGGCGCGATTTCGAATTCACAAAGACGCCGTGCTAAAAGTTTTAGAAGAACTTCGCAGTCAAAATATTACCGATATTACCGAACCGAAGAAATTTAAAACACTTTTGAAATACACTCGCAATTTAACCAAACTGGCCAAAGAAGATAAACTGGATCCGGTCATCGGTCGGGATAATGAAATTACGCGCATCATGCAAATTCTTTCCCGCCGAACTAAGAACAATCCTATTTTAATCGGGGAGGCTGGCACCGGGAAAACCGCCGTAGTGGAGGGGCTGGCCCAAATGATTGTAAAGAGCAGTGTGCCGGAATCTCTTAAAGAGAAAGAGCTGGTCTCGCTTGACCTGGGCTCGCTTATTGCCGGCACCAAATACCGCGGAGAATTTGAAGAGCGGTTGAAAGGCATTATGAAAGAAATTGAAAGAGC
>CAYJQS010000050.1:0-2535 GCA_964372515.1 uncultured Candidatus Saccharibacteria bacterium | reverse complement strand
GAACTTTTTCACGGCGTGCGTATTACGGATGATGCGATAGTCTCCGCGGTAAATCTCTCGGCGCGCTACATTACCAATCGATTCCTGCCGGACAAAGCAGTGGATTTGATAGACGAAGCTTCTTCATCGCTTAAGATAATGCTGGAGAATAAACCGCCGGTATTGGAAGATGCTCACCGTAAGATAATGCGTTTGGAAATAGAAAAAGAAGCGCTGAAGAAAGAAATTTCAGTCTCGAGTATAGATAAAGATAAAGATAAAGAAATAAAAAATAGAATTAAAGAGATAGATAAAGAAATAGGGAATTTGTATGAAAAAACCAAAGAGCTGGAACTGAAGTGGCAAAATGAAAAATCAACTGTCATAGAAATTCGCGCTATTAAAAAAGAATTGGAAACGATGCGTCTTGAAGCGGAGAATGCGGAGATGCGGGCGGATCTTTCCAAGGCGGCGGAGATTCGTTATGGTAAAATTCCGGCGCTTAAAAAAGATCTGGATGTGAAACTTTTGCGCTTGAAAAAATTACAAAAATCCCGTCGAATTTTGAAAGAAGAAATTACTGCGGAAGACATTGCGGAAGTGGTAGCTCGCTGGACCGGCATACCGCTTACCAAAATGCTCGAAGAAGAACGCGCCAAATTGGAGAAGATGGAAGCGGAACTGAAAAAAAGAGTAATCGGCCAAGCAGAGGCAATTAATCGGGTGGCCGATGTCATCCGTCGCTCGCGCGCGGGTATTGGCGACCCGAACCGGCCAATCGGCTCGTTTATTTTCTTGGGTCCAAGCGGGGTGGGAAAAACCGAGCTCACTAAAGCCTTGGGGCAATTTATGTTCAACGACGATCGTGCGATTATCCGGGTGGATATGTCTGAATATATGGAACGCCATTCAGTGTCCAAGCTTATTGGTTCGCCACCGGGCTACGTAGGCTATGATGAAGCGGGCCAGCTTACAGAATCCGTCCGGCACAGGCCTTATGCAGTGATTCTTTTTGACGAGATTGAAAAAGCACATCCGGAAGTTTTCAATATGCTTTTGCAAGTTATCGACGAGGGCAGGCTGACGGACGGCAAAGGCAGAATCGTGAATTTCAAAAACACAATTATCATTCTTACTTCCAACATTGGCTCGCAATTTATCGAAAAAATGGAATCAATCGGCTTCTCCAATAATTCCAAGAAGCAAGATTACAATCAAGTCAAAGAAAAAGTTTTGGAGGCGCTGAAGGACCATTTCCGTCCGGAATTTTTGAATCGACTGGATGAAACTATTGTGTTCGACGTGCTCTCGGAAGTTGCTATCAAAGAGATAGTGGGCTTAAGAATACAAGTAGTCGAAGACAGACTCGAAGGCAAGGGCATTGATTTCAAAATCTCCGACGAGGCGCTTTCATACTTAGCAAAAGAAGGCTACAATCCGCACTATGGCGCCAGGCCACTGAACCGCTTGATTCAAAATAAAATTTTAAATCCAGTTGCCTCTTACATTATTTCCAACGGGGTAAAGAAAGGGGATACGGTAGATGTTTCGGTAAAAAATAAAGAACTGGTAATTGAAAAGCAAAAAGGCCACGCCCAAGGACATGGAGGCAAAATAAAAAGCTCTGTTCAGGTGCGATCGCATTCGGCGGTGTAAGTAATCTATTACGTAATGTATTATGTACCAAAAACTCTCTTTACATTATAGTAAAGTAGTCAATTGCGAATTTTGTTAAACCATGTTATTATTGTGAGTAATGGCTAAACGTTGGACAAGAGAAGAAGAAAATAAATATCGTTCCAAACTTTTTCATCTTTATATTAAGAAAAATAAAAGTTTGCGCGAAGTTTCAAAAATTTTAGGCATATCAGAACAAGCAGTTTTTAGAAGGTTGAAGCGTCTAGGTATAAAAACTCAACCCTATTTAAAAAAGAATTACTTAAAAAAACGCACTGATATAAAAATTCCTAATAAATATTCTGAAGATCTAGCAGAATTCTTTGGCATTATGCTTGGTGATGGGCACCTAAGTCATTTTCAAGTTGTGGTTAGTCTCGGTAATAAAGAAGAAAAATATGCTAAGCATGTGAGCTTACTTATCAAGAAAATATTCAAGACGCATGTAAAGATTTCTCTCCGTAGCAATGGATACAGAGATGTTTATCTAGGCTCAGTCACCCTAACATCTTGGTTATTTAAACAGGGTCTTGTTTCTAATAAGGTTAAGTCACAGGTTGATGTGCCGTTATGGATATTTAGGAAAAATAATTTTATGAAGACTTTTTTAAAAGGATTTTTTGATACTGATGGATCGGTATATAAATTAAAATATGGAATCCAGATGTCCTTTTGTAATAGGTCTTTACCACTACTTCAATCTTTACAATTGATGCTTAAAAAGCTAAAATACAATCCGTCAAGTATCAGCTTGTATAATATGTATCTTACTAAAAGGGGAGATGTAAAAAGATTTTTTCGGGAAATTAAACCATCTAACCCTAAGCATGTAGATAGATATTTAGAAATTAAAAATCATTTGCGCCGGTCGGATAGCGG
>CAYJQS010000049.1:0-4324 GCA_964372515.1 uncultured Candidatus Saccharibacteria bacterium | reverse complement strand
TGGTTTAAGTAAGGCGGTATATACCGCTAAATTTGCAGGAGCACCAGAGAGAGGCTGAACATTGGCGACCTTACAACCAAATAGTCCGCATATACGGTCAATAGCTAAATTTTCTACCTGGTCGGTAAATTCCTGACCACCGTAAAAACGCCTTCCTGGTAAGCCTTCAGAGTATTTATTGGTAAAAACAGAGCCATTTGCCTCGAGCACATCTTGGGAGACATAGTTTTCAGAAGGGATAAGTTCGAGCCCCTCTTTTTGTCTTTTAGCTTCTCCTTTGATAAGTTGTTCTACTTTTCCATCTCGCACATTTTAACTCTAACATAACTATTTACGGAAAGAAAGCTCAATTTTCTGTCCATCAGATTTCATAATAATGTTGCCTAGTAAATCAGTTCTGAAAATTTTAGCGCCAAAAGACGATAGGGTGTCAAGAACATCTTGATGCGGGTGACCATATTTGTTGTCTTTGCCGTCTGAAATTAGCGCATACTCGGGTGAAACAGCTTCTATAAAATCTGACGAGCTAGAAGTGCGCGAACCGTGGTGCCCAACTTTTAAAATAGTGCTATCAAGTGAATTTTTGGAGAAATTTTCTAGAATTATTCTTTCAGTTTTGGCAGTGGCGTCGCCGGTCAGCATGAGAGATGTCTTTCCATAAGTTAGTTTGGCCACAATAGAACCTTCGTTCGTATCCCATAGAGAGACATCACGGTCGGGAAACAAAATATCAATTACTGCCCCGCCACCGATATTGAGACGCATGCCACGCTTAGCTAAAATATCTGGAATATTTTTATTTTTTATTTCGGCTTCTAGGTTTTGATAAGTTTTCGAATCATTAAAAGTTCCCGGCTCAAACACTGCATCCACTTCATAGAGTTTCAAAACATCTAAAAACCCACCGATGTGATCTTGGTCCGGGTTGGTAATGATAAATGCATCGAACTTGCGATCAAATGGAGGCATGACTCTTGAAAGCTGGCTTAAAATTTTTCTAGGAGGCCCAGCGTCCACCAATATCTGTGTGCCAGTTGGAGATTCTATAAATAGCGCATCACCTTGACCAACGTCCAGCATGACAAAGGTTAATTTCTTTTCCAAACTTTGCCAGTCAAGGTAAAAAATGAAGATAGTTGCTACTAAAAGCAGGAAGACAAGAATTGGCAACCAATAATTTTTACCCTGCTGTCTGACACTTTGAAACATGCTATAATACTAGCATGCAAACATTTACGCAAAAAACTTTCAATATTGGGGAGCTAAAGGGCATCTCGGCTAAAAATATTGAGGAGCATTTAAAACTCTACGCTGGCTATGTAAAACACACTAATTTAATATTGGAAAAAATTGAAGAATTAGCAAAAGATGCCGAAAAAAATGCCTACGCCCTGGGTGAAGTTCAGAGAAGATTCGGTTTTGAATACAACGGCATGCGAAATCATGAAGTTTATTTTGAATCTCTCTCTGGGGGAGCGGGCGAACTTGCAGACGATAGTAAATTAAAAAAAGCAATTGCGGCTGAATGGGAATCATATGACGCATGGCTAAATCGTTTTAAATCGATTGCTCTTACACGTGGCATTGGCTGGGCAATGCTCTATTACGACAGAAAAGAAAAGCGACTTCTTTGCACCTGGGTGGACGAACAACATCTGGGACAATTGCAAGATTGCACTCTCGTTTTAGGCCTCGACATGTGGGAACATGCTTATGTTTACGACTACCCAACTTCAGAGAAAAAGAAATATGTAGAGGCATTCTTTAATAATTTAAACTGGAGCGTTATAGAAAAAAATTTTAAAGCGGCGCAATAAAGTCAGACTGAAAGAAACTTTTTATACTTCTGCCAAAAAGCATGTAAATAAAATACATGTAGATTAAAATCGTAAGCCAAAATGGAAAATTTGGAATAGAAAATGCAGAAAAAGAGAAATGTGCGAAAAAATTTATAATAGAGAGTTCATAATGCAGGAAAAGATATGAAATAAATCCCAAAGGAACTCCTAAGAGATGATAAATCATCGAGGCTACGCCTGTAACAAACCCAAGCCCCATAGTAAAAGGAATAAAAGGCAAGATTAAAATGTTCGCCGGTAAAGCAACCAGAGAAAGATTCCCCATTTTATAAAGAATGAAAGGCAAAACAAAAATATAAGCGGCAGTAGTTGCCGAAAAAATCTCCCGCAAACCAAAACTCTTAGTCACCCACAGAAAATATTTCTCCAATTTGGGAGAAAGAAAAATTATTGCCACTGTGGCAATAAAGGAAAGTTGAAAGGAGACATCAAAAACTAAAACATAAGGATTAACCAGAATCATTATTACTCCAGCTAAAATTAACGCTCGCGCAATGTCATAAGTTCTGCTAGTTGCTCGAGCCACTAGAGCCAGAGTTGCCATTATCCCGGCCCTTATAGCTGTCGAGCTCCCGCCAGTCATTAAAACAAAAAGGAAAATCGATAAAATTCCCATACTAATCCCGAGATTTTTTGGAAAACTTTTAAAAAGTTCCATAAACCATTCCGCCACTATTGTAATGTTGTAGCCTGATAGCGCCACAATGTGTATTGTGCCGGTATCAATAAATTTCTGCCGCATATCTTGACTAAACGATGCCTTTTCCCCTAAAATCAGCCCGCCCATAAGCAGACTTTCGGGCGCCCTGATAGCAAAATTCATTTTTTCTAGAAATTTGTTTTTGATAGAAAACAGCACGCTTTTTATTTTATTGCCATGGCCTCTTGAGAGTATTTCAATATCGCCATAATTCATTACATAAAAAATCCCGTCTTTTCTTAGATAATTTACATAATCAAACTCCTTGCCTTGGTCCGTGATAAAATTCTCCGGTTCTTGTAACTTTCCCGAAAAATTTATTTCATCGCCATATTTGAAGTATCCGCCTAAATTTGTCGTCACTAAAATTTTTGTTTTTTCCGCTTTACTGTCAAGGTTCGACCTTGACAATTCGACAGTTAATTTTTGACTATTTTCTCGAATGTCCGGTTCATCAACAACAGTTCCCGAAAGGTGCATCTTGCCTGATTCCCAGCCAGAGCCTGGTCCGCTTCGGGCGGAGAAAACCACGGGCGCAGGCTGATCAACCATCTGGAATCTAAAAACTCCAAGTGAAAATGCCAGTATAAAAACTGTAGCAATAATTCCCCATTTATTTTTAGCTAAAAAAGTGAAAAATAAAAATAAAACAAAAGCTAAAATAATAAGCAAAATAATAAAATAAAAATTTACAACAACCAAAGAACGCAAAAACACTCCGAACCCAAAACCAAAGCATACTGCATAAAAAATTTTATCCTGCATTTATTTTCTAAGCTTTACCGGCTCGCCGTAGAAACTTACGGCTATTTCATCTGCGCGATCATTCCATTTGTCGCCAGTGTGCCCTTCAACATACTTCCAAACAGGCTTGATCTCTTTATTTAATTTATACAATTCCTCCCAAAGCCCGCGGTTTACCACTGGTTTTTTGTTGGCATTGCGCCAATTGTTTTTAAGCCAGCCATGAATCCACTCTGTAATTCCTAAAATCACATATTTAGAATCTGCAAAAATTTCTACCGGCAAATTTAATTTTTTCTCTTTCACGTACTTTAGTGCCTCTATTGCCGCCGTTAACTCCATTTGGTTATTGGTTGCATGTTCGTGCTTTCTCCCTATTTCAGCTAACACTCTTGGCTCGCCAGAATTTTGCATAAGCAAAATTACGGCGGCCCACCCAGCAGGACCCGGATTCCCGCTCGCTGCTCCATCGGTATATATAATTATTTTTTTCACGCCTATATTATATCAACAATTCGGAGCCTTAGCTCTTCCTTGCCTCGAAAACGAGAAAGGTCAAAACTAGCTAGTAAATTCACCCCCAAGCCTTCAGTTAAGGATTTATCAAAAGAATCTACGCCCGAAAAAAAAGAAATCGCCTTAGCTTTACCGCCAAAATCAGAAAAAATTATTTCCAAATGCTCGCCAGAGCCATTTTTGCCGAACTTTTTAATTTTTTCTATTTTAACATTCTCAAAAAGAAAAAAGGGCTTGGAATTCCCGAGTCCAAAGGGTGCTATCTTTTCTATTTCTTTCCAATTTTTTGCATTTACTTCACTTAAGGTCAGCTTCACGTCATGACGTATGTCATGACTTAAGTCATTACTACTTTTCCCCCTTTTTATTTTCGCAAAAGAAGTTGAAAGTGCATCTTCTAAAAAATGAATTTTGTCTTGATGGACCGTAAATCCTCCCGCAAGTTCGTGCCCACCAAACTCTACAAATGAATCGCCTGCATGAGTCATAAGTTCAACGATAGAAA
>CAYJQS010000048.1:0-4421 GCA_964372515.1 uncultured Candidatus Saccharibacteria bacterium | reverse complement strand
GCCACAAGCTCACTTGATAGCATTAGTGAGTCTTACATTCAAGATGCCTTCAATGAACTGATGAAAGGCAAGACTACTTTGGTAATTGCGCACCGGCTTTCAACAGTACAAAAAATGGATAGAATTATTGTGCTTGATAAGGGAAAGATTGTCGAAGAGGGCACCCACAAAGAACTTTTAGATTTGGGCGGTTTTTATGCGGATTTATGGGAACATCAAACCGGCGGATTCTTGGAATAGAATCTGTTTGTTTTTTATTTTTCAACTAATTGACGCATATGCGTGTTGCAAGAGAAACTAAAATTTTGTACAATATTCAAATGGGTCACTTAGAAAAAGAAGTTAGAAAAAATATCAAAAGACAAAATATCCGTAAGATAATCCTCGGTCTAGTTGCTACTACTGGAATTATAAGCGTTATGGCAATTGCCCCGAACGCCATTCAGGCTCTGGCCGCACTGGGAGGCAGGGGATACCATCGTCGCTCCAACCCCAAATATGCGATTAACCAAGCCTTTTTAAGATTATTACAAGAAAAAATGATTATCTTGGAGAAAAGCGAGAAAGGAAAACTCATAAAATTAACCGACAAAGGCAAACACCAACTAAGAATTTGGAAAGAATATAAATATTTTATTAAAAAACCCAAAAAATGGGATGGTAAATGGCGAGTTATTATTTTTGATATCAAAACAAAACGCAATAGTATTCGCGATAAATTGCGCCAGACACTCAAGCATATTGGCTTTAGTCAATTACAAAGGAGCGTTTGGGTTTATCCTTATGATTGTGAGGACTTTATTATTTTACTGAAGGCTGATTTTAAAATAGGCAAAGATGTCTTGTATATGGTTGTTGATAAAATTGAGAATGACAAAAATCTTCGAACTATTTTCAACTTCGAACCATAAATCCATTTTATCTAATTCACGTATATGCGTATTTTAGGGGAATTATGAGAATTGTAATAATCGCGTTTTTTTTGTTAAAATGTTAGGATATTTTTATGGATTTAAAACATATCCGAAATTTTTCGGTTATTGTGCATCCCAAACCAAAACCTTCGGCTTGGTACGGGGCAGGCGTTGACCATTATGAAATTAAGTAACATTCGCAATTTCTCTATAATAGCGCATATAGACCACGGGAAGTCCACTTTGGCGGATCGCATGCTCGAGATTACCCACACTATCGAGGCGCGCAAAATGCGGGATCAGGTGCTGGATTCTATGGAACTTGAGCGCGAGCGAGGCATTACTATCAAGATGCAGCCCGTTAGGATGGAATATCACCTCACCCCCAGCCCCTCTTCTTGGCAAGGAGAGGGTGGCCGAAGGTCGGGTGAGGTATACATTTTAAACTTGATTGACACCCCGGGGCATATAGACTTCTCTTATGAGGTTTCTCGAGCTTTAAAGGCTGTAGAAGGATCGGTTTTGCTGATAGACTGCACCCAAGGCGTGCAAGCGCAAACGCTTACCACACTTAACATGGCACGCTTGCCCCGCCAAAATGAGCGGGGTGAAGAAGCTCCTGTAATAATTCCCGTGCTTTCGAAGATTGATTCGTCGCTGGCTAGGGTTGATGAAGTGCGGGAAGAGGTGGTGAAGCTTCTTGATTGTCATCCGGAGGATATACTTCTAGTATCGGGGAAAACTGGCGAAGGGGTTGAGGCGCTCTTAAATGCGATTATAAAAAGAGTCCCGGAGCCGAAGGAAACTTACCATGGCGATAATAATTTCCGCGCGCTGGTTTTCGATTTTAAATATTCAAACCACAGGGGAGTGATAGTTTTTGTGCGAGTGCTCGATGGTAAAATAAAAAAGGGTGAGAACTTAATTTTTTCCGTATCTGGCGAAAAATTCAGTTCGCTTGAAGTTGGTACTTTTTCTCCGGAAGAAACTCCGCGTGACAGTCTCTCTTCCGGTGATATTGGCTATATAGTCACTGGTATTAAAAAGCCCGGCATTGCTTCCGTCGGAGATACTATTACGATGCAAAAAAATCCATTGCCTGCCTTTCCAGGCTACATGCAGCCCTTGCCGGTGGTCTGGGCGTCGGTATTTCCGGAAGATGCACCTGCCCGCAATGCTACGCATAGCGTTGCAGGCGGGGATGATTTTGCGGAACTTAAATTGGCCTTGGGGAAATTGAAACTTTCAGATTCCGCTTTTTCTTACGAAGAAGAATCTTCAGGTTCGCTTGGGCGAGGTTTTCGCTGTGGATTTCTTGGAATGCTTCATTTAGAAATTATTACCGAGAGATTAAGACGCGAGTTTAATTTGCAATTAGTCATCACTACACCCTCGATTACTTATGAAGTACTTCTTTGCAACAAAAAAAAGGAGAAGGTGTATTCGCCATATTATTTCCCGGATGACGGCAACATTGAAACTGTATTTGAACCTTGGGTGGAAGTAAAGATAATAACTCCGATAAAATATTTAGGCGCTATTATGCAGCTCCTTTTTGACCACGAGGCGGAAATAGGGGAAACGGAAAACTTCGGGGATAATCGCGGAACACTCTCGGTTAAAATGCCACTGCGAGAACTAATGCGTAATTTTTTTGACGAACTTAAGAGCGTTTCCTCCGGCTACGGATCGATTTCTTATGAAATAGCAGATATGCGTGAAGCCAACGTCACCCGCTTGGATATTTTAGTGGCGGATGAAGTGGTCCCGGCTTTTTCCAAAGTAATTTCCAAGAAGAGAGTAGAAGAAGAAGCTGAGAAAACAGTAGAAAAACTGGAAGGCCTATTGCCGAGGCAGATGTTTACTATGAAAATTCAGGGCAAGGCGTTAGGTCGCATAATATCATCCCGCACTCTTTCGGGCATGAAAAAAGACGTCACCCAACACATGGATGGCGGGGATAATACACGTAAAAAGAAACTTCGAGAAAAGCAAAAAAAGGGCAAGAAAAAAATGAAAGAAAGGGGAAGAGTGAACATTCCCCAAGATGTATTTTTAAAAATGATGCGGTCTAACGACAAGTAAAAAGTTATAAAGTTTTTAAAGTTATAAAGAATTTTAATTTGGCAGAAAGATGGGGGAATAAAGCAGTATCATGCTGATAATAACTAGGATACTGATTACCGCAAAAGTGATTTGAATTCTCTTTTGATGTTTTTTGTTGAAAAGCATATAATTAACAATATCACATTTATGAGTCCCGAACAAAATCGCGGACGCATAAAACAATAAAATTATGCAAATGGCAAATATATTATCAGTAAAAGAAAGGACAACAAGCATAAGCGTACGCGTCCTATTTTGTACGGGATGAGAAATTTTCAAAAGAGAAGGGGGATTCTGCATATTTTGCAATCCATGCCTGTTTTGATACTTTTTGGCGTTTTAATGCTTTTTTTTGCTTACAGCATGGTTGGTTTAGTTGGTAAAATGCTTGATACCGCCAAAAATAAAAATATAGCTCTAGATAAAGTCGCAGAATTAGAGAAGAGTAAAGAAAAACTGGAACTAGACATTACTAAATTAAATACCAATCAAGGACTCGAGGAAAGTATCCGAGAAAAATTTGGTCTAGTAAAAGAAGGCGAGAGTGTGATTGTTATAGTGGATGAAAAAGAGTCCAAACCCGAACTTGAAGCAAATACCGGCGGCTTCTGGTCATTTTTTAAAAATTTATTCAAATAGTAAAATAATCGCGGGTATAGTTTAGTGGTAGAATGCGACCTTCCCAAGGTTGAGACGCGAGCTCGATTCTCGCTACCCGCACATTTTGTTTTTTTGTAGCCAGTATGATATACTAGAAATGCTATGAAAAAAATTATATTTTTAGCTGTTTTAAGTCTTTTGTTTTCAGGTGTGTTTGCGTCTGTAGTTAAGGCGGATGTTTCTGTGCAGTCTCCTGCTACGTTTACTCTGAAAGTAAATGAAAAGGCAACTGTGACAAATGTTTTGGACATGCAAATTAAGCTAGTGAGTGTCGGGATGAGTTCTGTAACTAATTGGATAAATCCACCATCAACAGTTGCTGAAATTAATGTTTCAACTTCCGGTGGGTGTGGCCCTAACGCTGATCCTAGATGCTTGGGTATGCCAGCTTTCAATCAAGATTATTCTCTTGCCAAAGGCGGTTCAGCTTCAGCTTTAGGATTGGCAATTAAGCTTAAAGACACATCAAGCGATAGCGCCACAATTGAAATATCTTTTTCTGTGTCAAATACTGAACCAGACTCAACTGTCAGCATAACCCCGGATGGAACCACGACTATTACCCCTGGAGTAGTGGGAGGAAGTGAGCCGGGTTATTCAGGCGGTTCTGACGGCTCCGGTGATTCTGGTGTTCCAGTCGATCCGATTAGTCCACCCGGGTCAATTTTCTGCACCCAAGAAGCAAAAATATGTCCTGATGGCAGTTACGTTAGTCGCACGGGGCCGAATTGCGAATTTGCT